>JALZUX010000150.1 GCA_023301405.1 Granulosicoccaceae bacterium
CACCGCCACCGCCACCGCCAGCAGCAAGCGCTCCGAGTAACAACAACGCACCAACGCCAACCAGGATGCCAGCAGAGCCGAATTTCGGTGCATCTGAATTTATGGGTGGCTGGGTAGCAGCTGGTGCTGGTGCTGGCAAGGGTGCTGGTGTCTCGGCCACCGGGGCTTCAACAACAGGAGGGGCTTCAACAACAGCAGGGGCTTCAAGCGGTAATATTATCGGCGCATAAGAATAACCACGGCTAGCAGTGTTGCCAGCGAGGTCTTCTGCTTCAATGTAATATTGCAGCCCCTCATATTCCCCAGTATCTGTCTCAATGGCGATCATGTATTCGCCAATAGAGTCAAGCAGAGATCGCATTGGAATTTGCTGAAAGCCGCCAACTTCACTTTGCCGGTAGTACAACGTTACTTTGGCAATTTCAAAATCATCGGAGACACGCGCCAAAAACGTTTGCAGTTCTCCAGCGATACCAGCTGATTCTGCCTGGCGATGTATGACCACCGGTGCTTCATTGTCGGTAACTTGTGCCGAGGCAATCCCCATAAGAACTTGGGTTACCGCCAGAAGAGTTGCCATCAAAAACGCCGTCGCACGCCTGATGACTTGGGCTTTACGGGGGCGGGCAATTGCCGTGTTGATTTTTGGTGTTCGCATGATGTCGCTCATCAGCCAATAGATTGGTCAAGTGTGCACTATTTACAGTTACTTAAAAACTATTTACACATAACTGTAACAGCGAACTGTTATCTATACTGCGCCACCGTTGAGTCGCTATCAGCCTATTTGGCAGATTTGACCAGATCAAGCAAATTAAAGCTTGTATCTTCAACCTGCTCCGGTGTAGGAGAGACACCTGCAGCAAGCATCTTACGAGACAGCATGTGGTCTCGCGAGGAATTCACAGAATCGACGGCTAACAATTGCTGTTGCCGATAATGGAAGACTGAAAAGCTTGCTGAAGCAGGCTCGCCGCGCACAGCGTAGGAGTCAGCATCGAAGGATAGACCGGTCATCTGCAAGGCGTGTTCAGCCTGATCAGACCAAAACCACGGAACCGCACCGTAAGCCCGCGTCGCCTCACCACCCGCCACAATGGCACTGGCAATCACCCGAGCCTGATCAGTTGCATTCTGAATGGACTCCAACCGAACACGCCTGCCATCGGCAAAAACATTAGGATGATTTGCACAGTCGCCGGCAGCGTAAATATGGGGGTTGGATGTTCGACAATACTTGTCAACTACAACACCGTTATCACATTGAATACCGGCAGCCGACGCGATATCGCTGTTGGGTAAAACACCAATGCCAATCAGCACTAACTGAGCTTCGAGAATCTCTGAACTGTTTCTTTCCACCCCTGTAACGTGGCCTGAATCATCAGATACAATGCCCTTTATACTTTCCTGCAGGTGAATATCTATCCCTGCAGCACGATGGGTTTTTTCAAACCAGTGCGAAATCAGTGGCGCTACCGCTCTGCCCATGACGCGGTCAGCCATATCAAAGACAGTCACTTTTTTACCGGACTGATTGGCCGCGGCGGCAACTTCAAGACCAATAAAACCAGCCCCTATAACCACCACATGATTGGCTTTCTCGAGAGCAGCTTTTATCGATCGAGCATCGTGAATGTCACGCAGTTCATAGACTGCTTTAGCATCACGACCTTCGATTTGTAGTGGCCTGGCAACAGCACCGGTTGCGATAACAAGGGATGAATAAGCTTGTTTTCCTGACGCGCTGGCAATAGTTTTTGCCGAAGCATCAATACTGAGCACTTCGTCGTTCAACTTAAGCTGTATGTTCTTTGCCGGGTAAAAAGACTCCGGACGCATTGCTAACTTGCTGTCATCGGCTTGGCCGGTGATATAAGCTTTTGATAATGGCGGGCGGTGATACGGCGGCTCTGATTCAGCGCTGAAAATCATTATTTCGCCGTCATATTTTTCCTTTCGTAGGGCCAGACACAACTGTACCGCTGCCTGCCCTCCCCCAACAATCACAACAGGATCAGACACAGTATTCATCGCAGGCCATCTTCACCAAAAAACCAACACCAATCAGCATACAAAGTTTTCTTGTTGAGTTTGCCCCAACCCTGACGCACGTGCCGACCACTAATTCTGTTCAGCCGGCAGGTTTACCACGATACCGTCAAGCTCATCTGTCATTTTCACCTGACAACTTAATCGGCTACCCGGTCGTCTTTCTTCCGCTGCAAACCCAAGCATTTCATCTTCATCGCTATCCATGGCGGGAAGTTTTGCTGCATGGTCTTCTTCGATAAAGCAATGGCAGGTTGCACACATGCAGGAGCCACCGCACTCAGCTTCAATGCCATCAATATTATTTGCAATGGCGTTTTCCATGATGCTAATTCCTGACTTGGCTTCAACCTCGTGCTGAGTACCGTCTGCATCGACGAAAATGATTTTTGGCATTAGTTGCTCTCGTTGGGATGTTTCAGCCGGTAATCATAATCTACTGACCGCCGAATGTGTAGAGGCGCGCGCGGTGCTGTTTTCAACCCCACAGCCACCGAAACAGCAGAAATCCTACTGCGCTTCGAGCAGGGGGCTTTCGCCAACCACAAGCAACGGCGCGTAGCGACCTTCACTACCAATCACAATCGAACTGCCATCTTCGCTAAACGCGACAGTCTCGCTTTG
>JALZUX010000151.1 GCA_023301405.1 Granulosicoccaceae bacterium
TCGCGGCACTGACAACAACTTATGTATCTTTACCTCGTACAACTCATGGGGCGGACTCTGAACTACAGTGAAATGTCTACGTATCGTGATCGACACTACGTTGTAGATGTCAGTAGTAAACTCGCAAAGTGTTTATTCGCTATCAAAAATAACGTTTTATATTAACTTAGGTCCCCACCTCTCGCCTGAAGTGTTCGACACATGGCAGGCCACATATCTCGATCAATCAAGTGGCCTGCCTTGCGTTATTGTTGCCCTTTGTCGCTTGAGCCCAATCCCCTTGAATAGTGCCGGCTAGACCGCACCGAAAAGCAAGCAATCACACACTGCAGATTGCAAAACCGCCTAACCCAACCAATCAGAGGCACATAAACGAGCTTCTACTCAACCGAAAACAGCTATTATTCATTGGCAGCGGTCTTTACAATGTGGCATACCACCCATATAACTGCTCTAATGCACGCAATTTGGCGAAGCACATTCAGACCAACGGAAGTTTTATGACCGACTCAGAGAATCAAGATACTCAAACTTCTTCTGACACCCCCAAAGCAAACGATTTCAAAGTCGAAGTCGCCACCAGATACCTTGAATCAGATTCCAGCCCCGATGAAGACCGCTTTGTCTTTGCCTACACCATTACCATTCTCAATCAGGGAGAAGCTCCGGCACGCCTACTGACACGCCATTGGGTTATTACACACGGCAATGGTCGAAAACAGGAAGTCCGCGGCGATGGCGTAGTCGGTGAGCAACCACGTATTAAGCCCGGCGAGGGTTACCAGTACACCAGCGGCACAATACTAGAAACTCCCATGGGCACGATGGGTGGCAGCTACCAGATGGTGACCGACGATGGTCACGAGTTCAATGCATCCATACCCGAGTTTCTTTTGTCTACACCCCGCACACTGCACTAGCGCTTCACAATGTCTATCTATGCAATAGGTGATGTGCAAGGATGCTACGAGCCACTGCAACTACTGCTACAGAAAATCAACTTTAAGCCTGCCAATGATTCACTTTGGTTTGCAGGAGACCTGGTTAACCGCGGCCCGGACTCGCTCAAGACTCTCAGGTTTGTTAAGTCACTTGGTAAGTCTGCAGTGACAGTTCTTGGCAACCATGATATTCACCTAATGGCGCTTTACTACGGCTTAAGACCACGTGGCAAAGACCCCACCTTAGAACAAGTGCTTAACGCACCCGATATCGATGAACTAATTCAATGGCTACAGCAACAACCAATGTTGCATAAACAAGGCAACAATGTATTAGTACATGCGGGACTGCACCCGCACTGGTCTATCGAGACTGCCCTGCAACTCGCCAATGAGCTTCAGCAAGTTATTAGCACTGTTGATGATCAATCAGCACTCGCCCCTCTTTACGGCCCTAGTGACGGTGAATGGGCCACAGTTGAACACACTGATCTTCGCCTTCGCTACGCGGTTAATTGCTTTACCCGAATGCGTTTCTGCAATCAACGCGGAGAACTTGATTTAAAGCAAAGCTGCGCTCCCGGTGAGCAGCCAGCACATCTCACACCTTGGTTCAATGTAGAAGGCCGATCAACAAGCAATCTATGTATTATTTTTGGCCATTGGGCGGCATTGGGACTACATCAACAGCCGGGTATCCACGCACTTGACAGTGGTTGTGTATGGGGTAACAGCCTTACCGCTATGCGTCTCGATGATTTAGAAATCTTCAGTGTGAACTGTTAAGCGTAACGCAGCCACCGCTGTAGCTCTTCACACTTAAATTATCTGCTGTGTGATGAATCGTTGCACCGTCTCTACGCCGGCTTACGTTCAAGCACATAATAGGTACACTTATAGCCGCCCGCCTCTGTCTCATCGCGTACATCCGCCGACACTTTTGTCCAGTCGTCCCAGTCAAAGCTGTTTAGCCATGTATCACCATCGGCAAACAGATGATCAATAACCGTCAAATAAAGACGTTCGGTATTTTTCATTGCTGCTGCACATAAAGAGGCACCACCGATGACCATCACTTCATCACCCTCATGATTGCTGGCTGCAGTAAACGCCTTTTCAAGACTGTGAGCTACCTCCACTCCATCAAACTGCCAGTCCGGATCACGGGTGACCACAATATGCGGCCTACCTGGCAACGGCCGTCCTAATGAATCAAAAGTGACCCTGCCCATAATCATAGGCTTGCCCATAGTGACCCGCTTAAAATACTGCAAGTCAGTTGAGATATCCCACGGCATTCCACCACCTTTACCGATCAACTTAGCGTTATCCATCGCCATGATCATTGAGACCCGCATCAATGTTGCCCCTATCACTAGACGCCAGGCGCCGTGTTTTTGAAAGCTGCATACCGAATCGCGCAATTGCTAAGAGTACGTATTCGAATGCTCTTATAGACCAATGATTATATTCGTATTAGTCTTCAAAAGTGTACAAATATCCAATTTTCACAATCACCATGGAATACAATTTTAAAAGATTACAGGCTTTCCACAATCCCCTTCGCAGTATAAAAATCTACCCCCTACCGCCGACATAAACAATCACAAGCAAGGCACGGTAGCTTTGTCAAAGCGTATCAGCATCGGGGATACATATTATGATGATCAAAAAAATAACCACTGGCGTGTTCGCCATTCTTGTCATTACACAAATAGCATCTTGCTCAAACGGATCACCGCCGCGCCATGAAATGGCATTGACGCAAACCTCAATCAGAAGTGCAGAAGCCGCAGGCGCCGTTAACTACGCCGCCAAACCATTACGCTCCGCGCAACAACGAGTTGCAAAAGCACAACAATTCATCGACAAGAAAAAATACGACGAAGCAAAGTATGAGCTGCAAATGGCACTTGCCGATGCTGAACTCGCAGAAGCCTCAGCCGAAGCTAAAACATCTCAACTCGCTCAAGAAGAACTAACACAGAGCATTGATTTGATGAAAAAGGAAATTTCACGGGTTCAGGAAAACTGATGCACCGCCTGTTGATGGAGAAAACAATGAAAGAACAACACAATACCAATATGCTAAAAACTAAACTTGTTACAGCTGTTTGCTGCGCACTAATTGTCACCGGGTGTGCCAGTAAAAAACCTAACAGTAACCTTGACGCTGCAAGAT
This sequence comes from Granulosicoccaceae bacterium, assembly GCA_023301405.1. Taxonomy (GTDB): domain Bacteria; phylum Pseudomonadota; class Gammaproteobacteria; order Granulosicoccales; family Granulosicoccaceae. The sequence continues at coordinate 3,124 of JALZUX010000151.1, forward strand.
CCACCTTCGACCGCGTAAGCGCCAACGAGGTCGTTAACAAGTACTCAACAGAGGACCTTAATGCTGCAAAAATAAAGCTTGATATTGCAATCGATGCCTGGGAAGAGAAAAAATCAAAATCAGAAATTAATAAACGCGCTTATATTGCTGAACAGTACGCACTTATCGCCGAACAAAGATCCACAGTGTTGCAGCATCAAGCTCAAATAGAAAACGGTAAACTAGAACGGACCAACGCGCAAATGGAGCTACGTGTCTCCGAAGCTAATAACGCTAAACAGCAAGCGCAAGCTCTGCAAAGAGAAGTCGCACTACGCGAACAAAAGCTGCAGGCGCAACTGGCCGAGCTTAATGAACTCAAAGCCCTTCAGGCGCAAAACACTGATCGGGGGATGGTACTCACCCTGGGCGATGTACTATTTGATACCAACGAATCAACCCTGCGAACCGGCGCCATCCAGAATCTTGATAAAGTAGTCGCGTTTCTGCAAAAGTATCCTGATCGCACCTTACAGATTGAGGGCCATACAGACGATACCGGCGAAGATGAATACAATTTCAACTTGTCAACAGAACGCGCACTCGCGGTCAGAACATCACTGCAAAGTCAGGGTATTGCCGGTTCACGAATTGTGGCAAAAGGCCTTGGCGAAAATGCCCCCGTTGCCAGCAATGGCGCGGCCGAAGGCAGACAACGCAATCGCCGCGTCGAGCTAATATTTGATCGCGCCGGGCAAAATCAGCTGGCTGAAATCGACGAATAGACAACGCCCCCTGCGCGCG
>JALZUX010000152.1 GCA_023301405.1 Granulosicoccaceae bacterium
TTATCGTCGCGACTGTAGACATTGGCTGCATTAATTAAATTGTAGCGATCATCGCGGGCATAAGTGGTCGACAGCTGAATCTCCGGGGTCACCGCTCCACTATGCACATCAAGAAAGTGTCCGGCTTTGGCAGCCGCAGTGGCACCATGACGGTCATTGGGATTTTTACTCAACGGGTCGCCCTCTGGCATGCTTGCCTATCATTAATGTGCCTCCTGCCAATTTTTTCCAACCCCAAGCTCGACCTCTAGCGGCACTGCAAGATCAGCGGCTTGGACCATGATCTGGGAAATAGTCTGACTGACTTTCTCAACCGCTTCCTCAGCGACTTCGAGTACCAATTCATCATGTACCTGCATAATCACCCGCGCCTCGATCTTTTCATCGCGTAACCATTGGTCAACAGTAATCATCGCACGTTTGATGATGTCAGCAGCCGTCCCTTGCATGGGGGCGTTAATAGCAGTTCGTTCTGCATACTGACGCATTTGATAGCGGCTGGAGTTGATTTCGGGCAAATACAAACGCCGACCGAAAACAGTTTCAACATAGCCTTGATGCTTGGCGTTCAGGCGGGTTGAATCCATATAGATCTTCACACCCGGATAACGCTCAAAGTATAAATCGATATATTGCTGAGCATCACCACGCGGGATATCCAACTGCCGCGCCAACCCGAAAGCAGACATACCGTAGATCAGACCAAAGTTAATCGCTTTGGCAGCACGCCTGCCATCGGCATCAACATCATCGAGTGAAGTACCAAACACTTCAGCGGCTGTGGCACTGTGGATATCCAAACCATTGGCAAACGCTCCTAACAGGCTGTCATCACCTGACAGATGCGCCATGATACGAAGCTCAATTTGAGAATAATCGGCAGCCAACAGTTTATACCCGGCAGGGGCAACAAATGCTTCACGAATACGCCTGCCTTCGTGAGTTCTGACCGGAATATTCTGTAGATTCGGGTCAGCCGATGAAAGCCTGCCTGTCGATGCCACCGCTTGATGATAAGACGTATGTACCCGGCCAGTGGTTTCGTTAATCTGCAGCGGCAATTTATCAGTGTAGGTTGATTTAAGCTTGCTCAGGCTGCGGTATTTTAGAATGAGTTTTGGTAATGGGTAATCGGCCGCCAATTGCTCCAACACATCCTCAGCCGTAGAGGGTTGGCCCTTGGGTGTTTTACGAATTACCGGTATACCTTTTACCTCATATAACAGTTCACCAATCTGTTTAGATGATCCTAAATTAAATGTCTTTCCAGCGTCCTCATAGGCCAACTCTTCGATCTCGGCAATACTGTTAGCAAGTTCTTTACTTTGCTCGCCAAGCATTGCTGCATCTATTTTCACGCCTGTACGTTCAACAGTCGAAAGCACTTGTAGCAACGGCATTTCGATGTCACGGTAGATTTTTGTAAGCTTTGGTTCAGGCTCTAACATTTTCCAAAGAACGTTGTGCAACTGCAGCGTCACATCAGCATCTTCAGCGGCGTACTCTGCGGCAGGATCAATGTCGATCTGGTTAAACGTCAGTTGTTTTTTACCTTTGCCTGCGATGTCTTCAAAGTGAATGGTTTTTAGATCCAGATACTTTTGAGCCAATGCATCCATATCATGTCGATTGGCGGCAGCATCAGCCACATAAGATTGCAGCATGGTGTCGTGTTCTATACCGCGTAAGTCGATGCCGTAATTCAGTAACACGTTACGATCGTACTTCAGGTTTTGACCGATTTTTTTTATCTGATCACTTTCAAGGATCGGTTTAAACTGAGCCAGAACATCATCTCTGTTTAATTGCAGTGGCGCATCTTCATAGTCATGAGCCAACGGCAGATAGGCGGCCTTACCCATCTCTACCGCAAAGGATATTCCAACCACTTCAGCGTCCATGTAATGAAGGCTGGTCGTCTCGGTGTCAAAAGCAAGAACGCCGGCGCTTTCAATTTTTTTAAGCCACCCATCAAGTGTCGCTTGATCCGTAATAATCTGATAGTCTCTTTTTGAAATCTTCTCACTTTTAGGTATAGCCGGTGCCGTGGTGGTGGTCACCGGCTTGGTGCCATCAAGTTCATTCAGCCACGATTTAAATTCAAACCGCTCCAGATACGGGCGTAGTGCTTTCTTATCTGCTTCAACAATAGTCAGCTGATCTATGGTGTGATCAAGCTCGACGTCCAGCTTGATGGTTGCAAGCTCATAGGACAACGGCAACGTGGGAATCGCCGCACGCAGGTTTTCACCAATTTTACCTTTCACCTCGTCGGCGTGTTCCAGTACCCCCTCAAAGCTATCGTATAAACCAAGCCATTTCACTGCCGTTTTTGGTCCGCACTTTACCACTCCCGGTATATTGTCAGAGGCATCACCCATTAGCGCCAGGTAGTCAATTATCCGGTCAGGTGGAACACCAAACTTCTCTTTTACGCCTTCGATATCAAGCGTGGTGCGGCTCATGGTATTGATCAGTGTCACATTCTCATCCACCAGCTGAGCAAGATCTTTGTCGCTGGTTGAAATGATCACTTTTTGACCATCTTTCGACGCCATATGAGCCAGTGTGCCGATCACATCGTCTGCCTCAACACCAACAACACACAGCAACGGTAGACCCATAGTACGAATCAAATTGTGCAATGGCTCAATCTGTGCTCGTAAATCATCCGGCATCGGCGGACGTGTCGCCTTGTACTCAGCGTACATTTCATTGCGAAAGGTTTTACCCTTGGCGTCAAACACGACCGCCATATGGGTGGGATTATAGGCTTCCAGCAAACGCCGTAGCATGTTCACCACACCCAACATCGCACCGGTGGGCTCACCAGCTTTGTTGGTCAGCGGTGGCAAAGCGTGAAACGCGCGAAAAAGGTACGACGATCCATCAACCAATACCAGCGGTGGAGACTCAGACATTTCAGGCCCTGTAGGTAGTTTGTAAGTAACACTTTAGCAACAAGCGGCGAAAGATAAGGAACATCGGCTACACTTGACAGTCTACCTAATGATGTTCGTCCACCAGTTAACGCTGTAAGCATTATGGTCGCAGCGGACTCCGATATATTACGGCAACAGCGTGACTGCGTCTCTGCTGCTGACCCATACTGATAGAATTTCATGACTAAAACACCCATTAAACGAAAACCTCAACTCAGACAGTCAGCCGATATTGATCGCGCGCTGAGTCGAGAATCCTGGAAAATATTCCAGATCATGGCCGAGTTTGTCGAGGGATATCAAAAACTCGCCGCCATCAGCCCGTCAGTCAGCGTATTCGGCTCTGCCAGGTTTCCGCAAGATCACAAATATTCGGTATTGATTGAAGAAATATCCCGCAAGCTATCAGACTCAGGCTTTGCTGTGGTCAGCGGCGGTGGTCCGGGCATTATGGAGGCTTCAAATCGAGGCGCTTACGCCGGAAAATCAGCCAGTGTCGGTCTCAATATACAACTACCGTTCGAACAATCCGGTAATCCGTACCAAGACATTGCCATCACTTTTAAATACTTCTTTGCCCGCAAAGTCATGTTCGTTAAATACGCCTCGGCCTATGTGGTAATGCCGGGTGGTTTCGGTACGCTAGATGAAATGGCAGAAATCCTCACACTCATTCAAACCGGCAAGTCACGGAAGATTCCAGTGATCCTGGTTGGTCATGA
>JALZUX010000153.1 GCA_023301405.1 Granulosicoccaceae bacterium
TGTCGTGCCCGGTTAATTAAAGATGTGGGGTCGCAGTTCGCGCGCAACAACCATGGGTATTTGAGCACGAACGACACCGCCCACGGACGCGACCGGTGTGTTGCGCAGTTACTAGTTTTTTTCTATTTCGGCGGCGTCATGAAGACTTTTCACAAACTCTTCGACTTTTGTTCGCATCACCATGTTGCCAATCTGCTCTTTAACTGATTCGAAACTTTGTGGCTCTTTGCTGCGCTTGTCGATCAGCTTAATAATATGAAAGCCAAACTGTGTTTTTACCGGTGCTGTACTGTGCTTGCCTGCTTCCATTTCTGCTACCGCAACTGAAAATTCAGGGACCATTGAGCCTGAATCAAACCAGCCAAGGTCGCCACCGTTTGGACCGGAGGGGCCGGTTGAATATTTCTTTGCAGTTTCGGCAAAGTCTGCGCCGGTGTCGAGTTCTGCAATGACTTCATTGGCTTTTTCTTCGGTATCGAGAAGAATGTGGCTCGCGTTGAATTCCTGAGCATTGGCCAGTGCAATTTGTTTTTCGTATTCGGCTTTCAGCGCTTCGTCGCTTGTGTCAATTTTACTGGTGAAGTCAGTCAGCAGTGCGTTAGCCAAAATACGTGCGTACATGATTTTCATCTCGGCGGCCATTGCCGGGCTTTTGTCTAACCCCTGTTTGATGGCTTCCTGACGCATCAATTCCAGACTGACAAGTTCATCTAGAACTTGCTCGTCAGTTGCATCCTGGCCACGTGCTTTGAATTGTTCTGATTGTGTGTCGCGTTCTGATTCGGTGATGATTTCACCGTTTACTGTGGCAACTGTGGGGGAGTCAGTTTGAGCCGGCGCTATCTGGGCGGCGCATAGAAAGGTCGCTGAAATCAGGCTGGCAAGTAAGCGTTTTGACATTCGGGAATACCTTGATGTTGAATATTGTTGTTAGATTGACTAATGAAACAGAGTTTAGATGATGATTTAGGCCTCACAAGCTCTTGACCGTAGAAATTTATTTTGCTTCTCTTGCTTTTGTTCTGGCTGTGCTGGTGCTTGCCCAATGTGGCTGATCAGATAGATAGCGGAGAATGATAAACAAGAATGTCAGTTCTAGCGGGCCAGTTACCTTAACCGTAATCCGGTGTTACCGGTTATACCGGGCGGTTCTGCGCTTTGGATGCAGGTAGCCAATAAAAAGTTCTCACGAGTCGAATTTATCAATTTATTTGAAACCATCTGGTGAGGAATAAAGTGCTGGTGGATGTCAGCTGTTCTTTTACAGTAGTCGTTGGTCAGTTAAAGAGCTCGATCGTCAATAGTGAGACTCGCGAACCGATTCGCCGCTACTGATGAGTGCCGGCATGTGAAGTTGTTTGTGTGATATCACGTGTGATGATTCTGGTGGCATTGGTGTGAATAATAGAGGAAACTATGGCAGTTGCCTGATTTGTAATGTGCAAGAGTTATAATGCGGGTTCTGCGGATAAGCGCAAGGCATGATTTTGGTGTGCCGTGTACGTGAGTCAACACCTGTTACTTCCGGTTGAAGGGCTGCTATCCATTCGGCACGTTAAATCCGTGCGATTCATTATGACCGATGTATTGGTCGCCACAAGAAACCGACATGAGTCAGTTGTTCGAAATTCACCCTGATAACCCTCAATCTCGCTTGATTAGTCAAGCGGTGGCTATTTTGCGTGAAGGTGGTGTGATTGCCTACCCGACAGATTCTTGTTACGCGCTGGGTTGCCTGCTGGATAACAAATCCGGTGTGGAGCGTATTTATCGTCTTCGAAACTTGGCAAAAGGTCACCATATGTCAATGATGTGTGCTGATCTATCTTCAATTTCGATTTACGCAAAAGTGGACAATCGGGATTACAGATTGCTGAAATCGCTGACTCCGGGGCCTTACACCTTTATTTTGAATAGCACCAACGAGGTGCCCAGACGATTTTTACACCCCAAACGCAAGACAATTGGGGTGCGAGTACCCGAGCATACGATTGCCTTAGCGTTATTGGCCGAATTGGGTGAGCCCATGATGAGCACTACGCTATTAATGCCTGGCGACGATTTCCCGCTAAATGATGCACAAGAGATCCGTGACAGCGTAAAATCGTCAGTTGATCTGATCATCGATGGTGGTGCGTGCGGTCTTGAAGAAACGTCTGTGATATCCCTGGACGGTCCTGAAGTAGTCGTTATACGAGAAGGAAAGGGTGACACAACTATGCTGCAGTAGCGCAGCACAGTAAATAAACTGATGGTTCCAGAGGGTCCAGAATAAAATGGCAGAGAACAAGGCGGAGGCAGCAGCATCGCAGCTGGATATCGAAATTCCAGTTGCCGTGGTTCTTGGTGAGCCATACGCTGACGCGCCCAAAGATCTCTATATTCCGCCCGATGCGCTTGAGGTTTTCCTCGAAACCTTTGAGGGGCCGCTTGATCTATTGCTGTATCTGATCAAACGCCAGAATTTGGATATCCTTGATATCCCCGTCGCAGCGATTACTCACCAGTACATGCAGTACATCGATATCATGGAAATGATGCGAATTGAGCTTGCTGCTGAGTATCTGGTGATGGCAGCGATGTTGACTGAAATAAAGTCCAGGTTGCTGTTGCCGCGGCCGGAGGAAGATACCGACGAAGATGATCCGCGTGCCGAGTTGATCCGCCGACTACAGGCTTATGAGCAGTTTAAGCAGGCTGCAGAAGATCTGGATAGCTTGTCCAGAATGGAGCGCGATGTCTTCGAAGCGGGCGCAGGGTTGCCAGTACTCGAAAATCGACAACCTCTTCCGGACATCACTCTTGAAGAAATGCTGTCGGCTTTTCGTGGAGTGGTGATGCGAGCAAACCTGCATCAACATCATAGCGTTAAACGCGAATTTCTATCGGTGCGAGAACGAATGTCCAGTTTGCTGGTCATTCTGCAAGAGCAAGGTGAGGTCGAGTTTATAACGCTGTTTACCATGGAGGAAGGTCGGGCTGGTTGTGTAGTAACTTTTCTGGCCATGCTTGAGCTCTGCAAAGAGTGCTTGCTGGAAATCATTCAGGAAAAACCTTTTGCACCAATTCTCATTAGGCCAGCTACTCAATCAGCCATGCATGAGCGCATACGTTTTGATGATGAAATGACTGCTGAGTTAGATGCCAATCTGGCTGGTGAGGCATTGAGTAATCCTGATGATGACTACAACTGAATATTCATATTAGATAAGGTTGTGTAAGTGGAACAGTCTCAGATAAAAAAAATAGTTGAAGCGGCGCTGATGGCGGTAGATAAACCGCTGACCCTTGTGCAGCTGCACAGGTTGTTTACCGGCGAAGAAGAAAAAGTCGAACGCGCTGATGTGAATAAAGCGTTAGTGGATCTTCAGGATGAATACGACACCAGAGGAGTCAGCATTGTCGAGGTGGCCAGTGGCTACCGGGTGCAGATAGACCAGGACGTGTCGCCCTGGATATCCAGGCTCTTTGAAGAAAGGCCGCCGCGCTATACGCGTGCTTTGCTTGAAACACTGGCGCTGATAGCCTATCGCCAGCCTATTACCCGCAGCGAAATTGAAGAGGTGCGCGGGGTAGCTGTTAGCACGAATATTATTAAAACCTTACTTGAGCGGGAGTGGGTGCAAGTTGTCGGGCACAAAGAGGTGCCTGGCAGACCGGCTATGTATGCTACGACTAAAGAGTTTCTTGATTACTTTAACCTGCGACGTATCGATGAGTTACCACCTCTGAGTGAGTTGACTGACCTTGACAGCATTACGCTTGATACGCAGTTAGAGATGTCGATATCCCAAGGCGGTGATGAAAAACCGGATGGCGAAGCAGGGGGTGAGTTGCGAGGCTCTGAGCAAACCGACGATGCCGAGAGTGACGCTGCTAGCAATGTAACGCTGCATTAGTAATTGCGAATAAACTTGTCGGTGAATGACAACTCATGACCCTTTAGTCTTGCTCACACGTCGGGTTTCCTAGATGCTGCTAGAAGGCTGGTGAGTAATTGTTCAAGGTCAGCGCTGTGATAGGTAAAAAGACTGGATTCTGTTAAGTCTGATTGCTTTGGCTTTCTCGTAACAACACGTAAACAGCTCCGGTACCTCCGTGGGATTGTTTGGCTGAGCAGTAAGCCAGAACGTCTTTGCGCTGCCTGAGATATGACGCCGTAAACGGTTTAAGAATCGGAGCCTCTGTGATGGTTTTCCGCCCCTTACCGTGAATGATTCTCACGCAGCAACTGCCCCTAGACGCGGTGATTTCTGCAATGAACAGCTGCATCGCTGTACGCGCTTCATTCACTGTCATACCGTGTAGATCCAGTTCAGCCTGGGCAGCGTAGTAACCGTTACGTAGTTTTCGCATGACTTTTTTCTGTACGCCATTTCGTGCCCAGCTAAGGTGCTCTCCAGTGTCCATGTCATCGGGATCGCGGTCGTCGGTCATGGCTTCGTACATCACCGCTTGCTCGTCGAGTTCAAGCTGACGGGGTCGGGGCGGCGGGGGTGTTCGAGTGTCACTTACGCGGTCGTTGAATACCGGTTTTACTTTGCCTACCGCCTGGCGAAACAATGCAATGGGATCTTCGTCGTCAATTTCTTGCGCTGG
>JALZUX010000154.1 GCA_023301405.1 Granulosicoccaceae bacterium
CATCATCACAAAGGCTTTCAAACCAAGCTGCAATCCACCAAAACGCGCAAACCTACACATCATGAGTTAACATCCTCAACTGGCGCAGGTCCGCCCAATATCAACACCGTTAGGACTAGCCCACTAACCAGTGAATGGAGATAACTTTGTCTAACATCCGTAAACACATCTTAACCACAGCAGGCAGTCTGATGCTTTTGGCAGCCAGTACTCCCGGCACCGCACAGTTCCTTAAAAAAGCCCCCAGTGTTTTCAACTATAATTTCGTTGAAGCCAAATACGTAGACACCGAGGGATCAGACGGATTCAGCCTGACTGGCTCAGCTGATATTCGGCAAAACATAGCACTCAGATTCGACTTCCAACAGCTGAGCAGCGGCCCCTTTGACGTAAATACACTCAGACTCGGTGGGACTTATTACCTTCAGTCAAAGTCCTACCCTCGAGCAGACTGGGTTTTCAGTGGTGGCGTTGAGCGCTTTGATTTCGATCTTGGCGGTGACGATAGCGGCCTGTTTATCTCGGGTGGCGCGCGCTACGCAATCAATGATGCAATGGAAGTAAACGCGGCGGTAGAACTCGCCACTGCCGGAGATTCCGATATCATCATCAAACTAGCCGGTCTCTACGAAGTCTATCCCGGGTTCTCTGCCTTACTAGAAACCGATATCGGTGATGCTTCAGCAGTCGCACTTGGCGTTCGCTTTTACTGGCGCTAGCAATACCCCATCCATAAAAAGCGCGTAGAAAGGTTCACACAGATGTGTGAAATTTCGCCCACAACTTGTCAGCACTTGGATGCTCATAAGTAAACGCACCTCCTCAGTCAATTGCGTGCCTGGAGTGGGCCAATAACGCCCACTTTACTAAAACCAATACAACGCAAATGCATTGGCAGCCTGATTGTTTGCAGTATACTTATTTCTTTATAGCAATTGCTGTCACCCCACAACAACGATTTTGGGCGCCGACACAAGGGAGACAATACTATGCGTACCTACTGCCACATTGATCTAAGCACTCACACCGTCAAAAAACAGCAGCTAAATGGTGAAGAAATCCTTAGTGCTGGTCGGCATTTTATTGCCAAAACTCTACTCGAATCAGGTGCTGCCAAAGTAGACCCGTTGTCTCCTGAAAATCCGCTTATTTTTTCAGCAGGGCCATTCGCTGGAACCAACTTTTCTAACGCTAATCGCACCAGTGTCGGCTGTAAAAGCCCGCTGACTGGCGGCATAAAAGAAGCAAATTCCGGAGGTACTTTTGGTTTCGCACTCGGACAACTAGAACTAGCAGGCTTCACGCTCAACAACACCTCTGATAATTGGACGATCATTCATTTCTGTAAAGACGGCTCAATCAATTTCGCCTCCGCAGAGGGTTATATGGGAATGGGCAACTTTGAAACCGCTGAAAAGCTTCACGAAAAATACGGAAAAAAGTGCAGCATTGGCCTGTGCGGACCTGTCGGGGAATATGAAGGGCTACTCGCCGGCATTGCTTTTAGCGATATCGATCTACGTCCCTCACGGCTCAGTGCGCGCGGTGGCGTAGGTGCAGTGATGGGAAATAAAAAAGTAAAAGCAATTATCGTTGATCTCCACAAAATGCCACAATTTCACGAGCGTAAAAAAGTGATGGGGGCGGTACGTGAGTACAACAAAATGCTCAAAGCCGAGCCGGCCATCGACAACTTCGCCAAAACCGGTACCGCCATGATGTCAGATGTCATCAACACTCTGGGCGGGATTCCAGTCAAAAATTTCACCTCTGGCCGCGCTGTCGACACCAGTGTCGACACCTTCAAACTCAGTGGTGATTACTTGCGCGAACAAAATATCGAACGAGGCGGTGAAACCACTCATGCGTGTATGCCGGGCTGCTTGATTCAATGCAGCAATGTCTATGCAGACGCCGATGGCAACGAGGTAGTTTCACCAATCGAATATGAGACCATTGGTTTGTTAGGCACTAATTGCGGCATCAGTGAACCAGATGACCTAGCCAAATTAAACTGGCTGGCTAATGATCTGGGCATCGATACCATTGAACTGGGTGGCACCCTCGGTGTGCTAATGGATGCGGGCGACGCAGAATTCGGGGACGTCGCCTTCATGGAAAAAATTATCGATGAAGACTTGCGCAAGGGTAGCAAGCACGGCAGATTAGTGGCTCAGGGGGCAGCCCGTGTTGGTGAGCACTATGGCCTGGCACGCGTGCCGGTTATCAAAAAGCAAACCATCAGCGCCTACGACCCACGAGTCATCGAAGTCACCGGCATCACAATGATGATGACCGCACAAGGCGCCGATCATACAGCGGGTAACCTGCCTACCTACGAAAGCGCAGGCAAGGGCGTGGAAGAGCTGGTCCACGCCAGTTTAGATGCACAAGTGCTGACCGCGTCCAGCGATTCATTAGGACTATGCATATTCGGCAGATCAGTCACCAACGCGCAAATCGACTTCATGGTCAACGCCCTAAACGATGCTCACGGTACCGAGCTATCCGTTGAGTTCTACAAGCAACTCGGTGTTAACACGCTGCGCCTGGAAAACCAATTTAACGATGAAGCAGGCTTCGCCATTGACGACGATGACTTGCCAGAGTTCTTTTATACCGAGGCACTCACCCCAACAAACAACACAGCGCGTTTCCATGGCGCCGAAATCAAGCAGTCAGCTGATACTTGGTGGCAGCTCAATCCGCCCATCGCTTAAGTGAACTCCCCGAAATAGATAACCTACAGCACCTGCTATAGGTTATCTTTTCTCAAACAAGCTCAGCTGAAATACATTGATTTACTATCCGCCATAACCGCAGACATTCTGCGATTATGGCGGCCTGCAGCGCTTCGCCCCCACTGGCAGTTCGACTATAAATAACTCAGCATCAAACGAAAGCATGGCTAGCGGTGTAACTGTAATGCTAGTTGCCATGGCCATTCTGCCACTGATGGATGTGATCGCTAAACATCTAGGACAAACGATGGCCAGTGGCCAGGTTGCCTGGAGCCGCTTTCTATTTCAGTCACTTTTTCTAGCGCCGTTTGTCTGGCGTATTAGAAGTCAGATAGAATTTACCCAGTGGCACCTGCATGCGCTGCGTGGTTTTTTTATCGCCATCGCCACGCTATGTTTTTTTACAGCCCTCACCAGATTACCGGTTGCCGATGCGCTAGCGATCTTTTTCGTGGAGCCGCTTTTACTAACACTTCTTTCGCCACTGTTCCTTGACGAAACATTGGG
>JALZUX010000155.1 GCA_023301405.1 Granulosicoccaceae bacterium
CAATCTGGTTTTTATCAAGACCTTCAATACTGTAGTAGTCACGCTTCCATGTCGCATCATCGCTCCAACGCTGCGAAGACTGCACCGTTGACCTTGCGGCAGGGGCCTGCACCAGAAGCTTGACCGCCATCCTTAAAGTGCCCTGCTGTGAAGACTCATCATGAGGCTTGCCCGCCGCGTTGCCGAGCGGGAAATCACTGAATACAAAACGCGGTACACCAACGTATTCAACAATATCTTTTGCACACCCCATCACCACAGTAGCGATATTGGCAGCTTCAAGCTGTCGCGCTGCAACACTCACTGACTGGTGACACACCGGACAATTTGGCACCAGAATCACAGCGTCTACTGACAAATCCAGAGCGCGCTGCACCAACTCAGGACAGTCCACTTGCACAGTTCGACGATGACTACGGCTTGTTGGCAACCCAAAAAACTGCGGAGCGACTTCACCCACAATACCGCGATCTGCCAATGCCCTAAGCTGCACCAGTGGAAACCAGCTAGCCATATCTGTGGCGCTTGTGTGTTTTCGATCATACGCGATGTGCGATATCCGCAAATCGGGATCTACGTCGCTATTCATTTGATACACATCAAAAAATTTTGCACTGCCGTTATAACTGGCACCCGGCCCTTGATCGCCAAGCTCATTGCGGTGGGGCGCCGCCGTAGTCACGATGGCCACACGGCACTGATGCAGCGGCTTAGCTAACGGCGAAAACGGCACGTCCGTGAAGTGCAACCAACGGTAAGGCGTGGTGTAGCCTAACGCCTGATAATAGTGCCGCACTCTCTCGCGGTACAAAATAGGTTCATCACCATCTTGAGCGAGTTCATTCACAATGCGCCCCCGTTGTCACTCTGCCACCGCCCCTATTGCTGAGTGCGCTCTGGTATCAGGCCCTTGGGGCTAAATCGCAACGCCAACAACAGAATAGCCCCCATAGTCATTAAACGCATATGCGCCGCAGATTCAAGAAGATGTAATCGCAGCGGGCTATCACTTGCCATACCGGCGGTAAGTACATCCATCAGCCACAGGCCCAATGGCTCTGCTTCAATCCAGAAAAACCAGATAACGAAGCCGCCCAGTATTGCCCCCCAGTTGTTACCAGAACCACCAACTATGACCATTACCCAAATTAGAAACGTGAAGCGCAGCGGCTGGTAAGCAGAAGGGGTAAGCTGACCGTCGAGAGTAGTCAGCATGGCACCAGCGATACCGACCACAATTGATCCTAGAACAAATACTTGCAAATGCCTTGCGGTAACATCTTTACCCATCGCGTTAGCTGAGACTTCATTATCACGAATGGCGCGCATCATTCTGCCCCAGGGTGAACGCAACGCTTTTTCTGACAACCACAACACTAACAGCAAAACTATAGTAAACAGGCCGGCATAACACAGCTTGACGAAGATACTGGAAAAAGTGACCGGGTCTACGCCAAGCCGCACAGTCAAAGCGACAAACCATTCTGCGGCTTGCAAATCCACCTCATAGGGTACCGGACGTGGAAGACCGGTCACATTCTTTACACCACGAGTCATCCAGTCTTCATGCTTTAGCACTGCAACTATTATTTCAGATATGCCAAGTGTGGCGATTGCCAGATAGTCCGCACGCAGGCCAAGCGTTATCTTGCCGACCAACCACGCCACTGCTCCAGCTAACAATCCACCAATTGGCCAGGCCAGCAAGATAGGCAAGCCCATACCCCCCAGATAGCCAGTGGAGGCCGGATTCACTTTTTCAATCACCTTGGTGGTTGGATCAAAGTAGACCCGCAGTAGCACGTAACTCACAATCACAATCAACATCACAATAGTGGTGCGCAACGGGCCCTTGGCTAGCTTCTTATAAACAAATAAAGCAGCAGCTGCAGAGGCGATAAAAATCAACAAGCCAACCCATACACCACTTCCGGCTGCCGACCATGCCTCTTGAACCGGAGGCATCGAAACAACCATTGCTGCAAGCCCACCAATTGCCGCAAAACCCATAACACCCACATTAAACAGCCCGGCATATCCCCATTGAATATTAACGCCGAGTGCCATGATCGATGAAATAAGGCACAGATTTAAAATGGATAACGCCAGATTCCAGCTTTGCATCTGCCCCACAGCCACAATCATTGCCGCCATAATCAGGAAATACAGAATATTACGCATGGGCCCCTTCATACCGTTTTCCCCTTAAAGATCCCTGTCGGCCTGAACAGCAACACCAGCAGCAATATCAGAAAACTTACTGCAAACTTGTAGTTGGTGGATAGCACTTGCATAAGCCCGTCAGCTTTCCAGTCACCCGGCACAATATAGTTAGCAAATTTTTTGTAAGCATAAGTAACGGTGATCTCTGAAAAAGCGATCACAAAACCACCGGCAATCGCGCCTAATGGATTACCTAACCCACCTACAATTGCAGCGGCAAAAATTGGTAGTAATAATTGGAAGTAGGTAAAAGGCTTAAAAGACTTATCAAGTCCGTACAACGTACCTGCGATAGTGGCAAGCGCCGCAGCGAGTATCCAGGTAACCATCACAACCCTATCGGGGTTAATACCGGATAGCAGCGCCAGGTCTTCGTTGTCAGAGTAGGCCCGCATAGACTTACCTGTACGGGTTTTATTTAGAAACCAAAACAAAGCAGTAACCACAATGATCATGATCACTACCGTAATACCCTGACTGACTTTAATTGAAATGCCTTCTGACAACCCAGTCATTTGCTTGAATTCACGAGCTCTAATAATAAAGCGTTCACCGTCAGCAAAATTCTGATCATTCGGCCCGATAATAAAACGCACCACACCATTCATCACAAACATCAAACCCACCGATGCAATCATGAAGATCACCGGATCAGCACGCTGCTGTCGATAGAACCGATAAACTATTCGGTCAGTTAACAAGACAAACATAGAGCACAGAATAATAGCGAACGGCAAGGCAAGCAGGGCTGTCGGCAGCGGGCCAAGACTTATACCAACCGATTGAAACCACCAGGTGATAAGAATAGTCATCATGGTGCCGAAAGCCATGGTGTCACCGTGGGCAAAATTCGAAAACCTTAAAATTCCATAGATTAACGTAACGCCCAGAGCACCCAGCGCTAACTGGCTGCCATAAGCGATCGCCGGAACCAGAACGAAATTCGATATCAGCGCAAACGCGTTTAAAATATCCGGACTCATGCTATCCACCTAAAAAGCTTTTGCGAACTTCAGGATCATTCAACAATGCTTGTCCTGTGTCTGTGTATCGGTTTTGGCCCTGCACCAGAACGTAACCCTTGTCAGCAATATTGAGTGCCTGACGTGCATTTTGCTCAACCATTAAGATGGATATTCCAGTGCGGGCTACTTCAATAATACGGTCAAAAAGTTCATCCATCACAATGGGCGACACACCAGCGGTGGGTTCGTCGAGCATTAGCAACTTAGGTTTTGTCATCAACGCCCGACCAACGGCCACTTGCTGGCGCTGCCCGCCTGACAACTCACCTGCATTTTGACGGCGCTTTTCTTTTAGTATGGGGAATAATTCAAACACTTGTTCCATGGTTGTCTTGATGTCATCACGGCGCAGAAAAGCCCCCATTTCCAAATTTTCTTCAACAGACATTGACGGGAAAACATTATTGTTTTGCGGCACGAAAGCCATGCCCTTTGCCACACGGTGTTGCGGGCTCAGTGACGTTATATCCTCACCGTCCAACATCACCCGGCCTTTTCGAATATTTAGCATGCCGAATACCGCTTTCATCGCGGTTGACTTGCCCGCGCCATTCGGCCCCACGATGACGGCAATCTCACCTTGTGCCGCAGCGATTGTGCAATCGTGCAGAATATCCGCACCACCATACCCACCGGTCATGTTTTCACCGATCAGATAACTCATGATGCCGCCTTATTCTTTAAGCCCGTACCAAGGTAGGCCTCGATGACTTGTTCGTTGGCCTTGATGTCTGCCAAAGAACCTTCGGCAAGCACGGCGCCTTCAGCCATCACAATGACCGGGTCACAAAGCCTGCCGATAAAATCCATGTCGTGTTCGATAACACAAAATGTATAGCCACGCTCTTTGTTCAACCGAATGATCGCGTCACCTATGGTATTTAACAACGTGCGATTAACGCCTGCACCCACCTCATCGAGGAATACTATTTTGGCATCCACCATCATGGTGCGCCCAAGCTCAAGCAGTTTTTTCTGGCCACCTGATAAATTACCCGCCAGCTCATTCGCCACATGTGAAATTTCTAGAAACTCGATCACTTCATTGGCTTTGTCTTTGACCTGCGCTTCCATTTCGCGCACCTGCGAACCGCGAAACCAGACATCCCACAGGGTTTCGCCCGCCTGATGTGCCGGGACCATCATTAAATTTTCCCGCACGGTCAGTGACGAAAATTCGTGAGCAATCTGGAAGGTACGCAACATACCTTTGTG
>JALZUX010000156.1 GCA_023301405.1 Granulosicoccaceae bacterium
CAGCGGGTGGCGATTGCAAGAGCCTTGATTGGCGACAGAGGCATTGTATTACTTGACGAGCCGCTCAGCGCTCTTGATCAACAGACACGACTGGAAATGCTACCACTTATCAGAGGGCTGGCAGACAAGCGGCAATATGCGCTGATCATGGTCACACATGACCTTGCAGATTCAGAGGCAATTGCAGATCACCACTATGAAATTGACAACGGCAAACTCACTTTGTTGCGTTAAACAGAGCGACTGACATTTTGCATTTTCGGTCGGCCCAACAAGGTTGCCAATACCAGACTTAACGCTGCCATCGTTGCCAATAGACCAAACGCGATGTCATAGCTGCCAAGCTTATCAAAGATCATTCCTGTGATTACCGGCATGCTTGATCCGCCAATGGTTCCAAAAAATACTATAGCGCCAAATATCACTCCATGCGCCCGCATGCCGAAATACTCAGCAACTGTTGGAGAGACTACGGTGAATAAACCACCATGAGAAAACCCATAGACTATCGCGAATCCATACAGCATAGAGGGTGATTCTATAAACATTAGCGACCCTAAGCTTAACGCCAACCCGGTAAGACAAAGAATAAACGTACGTTGCCCACCCAAATTATCAGCTGATAAGCCTACTAACAATCGACCAAAAATACTGCTGGCTGCAATAGTAGATAGAAGAGCTGCCGCCGCAGTAGTTGTCATTCCGCTGTCTACGCCATGCGAAGCAATATGGGTAGGTATTGTGGTGAGGCTTGAAAAAAAGAAAAACTGCATTGCGCACATTATCCATAATTGTCTGGTGCCTTGCGCCTGTTTAAAGCTTAGCCCTGAAACTACTGGTTCCGGGGTTACTAACTGTCGCGGTTCTGCCGGCTTTAAGCCAATTAACCACGCTGCCACTAATAACAATACAATTGCACACAAGCCCAGTACTACAAACGCAAGACGCCAACCTACAGAACCGATTAACGCAATCGCTACAAGCGGGACCAGCATCTGACCACCCGCCGTCCCTACTTTAACCACTCCACTCATCACACCACGACGCCGTGGAAACCAACGGGCTACGGTTGAGAGCGTGACAACATCATGAGCCGCCAAACCTAAACCCACAAACACGCCATAGATCAAATACAGTTGCCATGGACTGGATAAAAAATACATTAATAAATAAGCGATGCCGGTACAGGTCCCGGTGACTGCTATCACCCAGCGAGGCCCGATCTGATCAGTCAGGCGTCCGGCAACAATAGCCATACAGCCCATACTCAGAAAAGCTAATGCGGTAGCTGTGGAAAGCTGAGTGCGTGACCAACCGAACTCTTCTTCGAGCACGGTAAAAAACACGCCATAAGCGAAAACGCATCCAATCGTGACGCTTTGCACCAGCAAAGCTCCCAGCACGATCAGGTATCTTCTGTCCATATTCACTATGATTAAACTCTGTTACTTGTAACTTTTGGTGTCGGTGAATTACATACTAATGAATTGTCGGTAAGCTCTCCGTTGTTCACCAACATGCATCAGCTCATCAAGCATGCAACCTAAAAATAGCGACAACACATACTTACACTGTGCACGATCCGATCATTATTTTCTGGTTAGTTTTGCGGCAATCTGAATGAGCACTTAGGCCCACATGGTAGATTTAACAACCTGCAACTATTACACAGTAGAGTATTACCTATGAAGAATTCAGCACTTATTCTAGCCATAATGGGCATCAGCCTGACTGGCTGCAACCCATCAAGCACACCCTTGATCGACATGTGCCAGAAGATCACTCAGAACCTGATAGGCACCATCGGTGAGTGGCAGGAGCCACAAAAAACAGCCACTAAAAAATACACCACGGTTCAACTGGCCTATTCCACCGAGGGCGGTGAAAGCGGCACAGCCACCTGCGAACACCCCCTGGACAAGAATGGCAATGGTAATTTTCGGATCTCACCTGAATCAATGACTCTGAATGGCGCCTCAGTTTCCCAACGTGACCTGATTTCAGCATCGTTAGGGGCCACCAAGCAAATTGTAAAAGACACCGCAGAAAACACCAAAGAGAAATCAGTCGAACTAGCCAATGATGCATCTGACAAAGCCAGCGAGTTAGCAGACCAAGCCCAGGTGATGGCCGAAGATGCCAAGGTAAAAGCCGCTGAACTTGCCGTTAAAGCAGAAGCGATGGCTGGTGATGCCCAGGTAAAAGCAAAAGAGCTAGCAGCACAGGCAAAAGTTAAAGCGTCGGATCTGGCAAGCCAGGCATCACAACTGAGTGCTGCTGCAAAAGAAAAAGCCAGAGAAGCAGCGCTTGACGCAACGCAGGTAGTTCAAGATAAATTAACCCAGTAGCCGGCCTATTGAAGGCCAACTTTTTGGTACTACAGTCGGCGACACATCGCCGACTGTGTAATTTTCAAACACAGGTTGAACCCCGTAAACGTTTGCAGCTTGGCACCGCAAAAAGCGAGTAAAAGAAACCGACACAATAAACCCAAGCGTTGCATTAAATTAGATCAACAACGAGGTTTTGCTCTGCAGGGCTAGTGTTTTGTACCAATTTGACGATTAGGGTTAAACCTCACCGTCAGTGCAGTATGGCCCAACCCATAAAAGCGCCCCAAACTCCACCAGCGCAGAGCCAAACTCTGTCCCCCGTCAATTTCTATGCAAC
>JALZUX010000157.1 GCA_023301405.1 Granulosicoccaceae bacterium
CACTTGAGCGGGTCGGCTTCTGTGCCTAGTCCGTCGTGGTACAAAATACCTAGTGCATATTGCGCATGAGGATGGCCTTGTCTTGCCGCCAGTCGATACCATTTGATTGCTTCATCATAATTTTCTGGCAGTCGATTGCCTTCATGATAAAGCGAGCCGAGTAGTGTTTGCGCTTCTGCATTTCCCAGATTGGCTGCTTTCAAGTACCAGTTCTTTGCCTTGTCGAAGTCGCGTTCAACACCTAATCCCTCGCTGTAGAGGTAACCCAGTTTTTGTTGTGCTTTGTCTGATCCGCTGATCGCAGATTCGATCCACCATTCACGAGCGTTTAGAAAATTCTTGTTGACACCTGTGCCACTGAAGTACATTTTTCCAAGTTCGTACTGAGCCTGGCGGTTACCTTGAATTGATGCAAGCTCAAGCCAAAGTCTTGCTTGCTCCAAGTCTACTTCTACCCTTTCTCCGGTGGCGTAGGCTTTACCTAGTAGAAGCTGTGAGTCAACATGACCTCGTTCAGCGCGCCATGTGATGACGCTTATGTCATCAGTTCGTTGGAGGCGTTCTTTTACATCGACAGTCGCATCAGTTGTTGCTGCTGATTCAGCTGGTGGGACCGGAGTGGTAGCTGCAATGGGGATTGTGTCGGCGGCGGTGATAGCAGGCTCCCCGGTGTCTTCAGCCAGCAATGTGTCTGTTGTCGTAGGGGATGGAAGTGTCGGGAGCGTGTCAGCGGGTGGCAGTAGACGGTCGGTCACTGGTGCTATCGATTCGTTAGGCGACACTGAAAACGTTGTGATTTCTGCCGTGCTTGCAACTTCTGGAGTTGCCTCGGGGGCGGCGGGTAGTGTTGGAATTTCCAGGCGTTGGGTGTCTAGTCTTGGTGTTGGCTCAACGACAGCCGTGACGATTTCAGGGTCGGGTTGCGTCCCGAAGTCATCTGTTACTTGGTTGACAGAGCAACCAATTAGGTGCAATGCACTGATCCCAAGGGTCACAAGCGTTAATTTATTATTCAGTGGTGTTTTCATAGTCACTAAGGCGGCGATTACCGGTTAATTGCAGTAACTTCGAGTTTACACTTTTTGAATAATGGTTTACACAATACCAGCATCAAGGCTGGCGCTCATCAGCGTGCCGAGATCCTCAATTTGCTGGACGAATTCCTCTGTGTAGTTGCCGTGGCACAAAACGGGCTCCTGAATCGCTTTCCAGTGCAGGCCGGTGATGATTCGGTCAACAGCGTTCAAGGCGCCAGTGCCGTCTAATCCGGCGCGAACGTACAAGGCATAAGGCATTCCCTGCTTTTGCTCAAGTACCGGGTAGTAGATTCGGTCAAAGAAGTCTTTAAGTGCGCCACTCATATAACCAAAGTTTTCAGTGGTACCCAATATTATGCCGTCGGCGCTCATGACGTCGTTGACCCCTGCAGCCAGTGGCGTTAGAAATCGGCTGTCAATGTTGTCGATATCAGGGTGCCGGGCGCCACGTAAAGCGGCATCGGCCAGTGCCTGCGTATTCGGTGATGGTGTATTGGCGACGATCAATAATTGCTTTCTATTGGTCATGGCAACCTCTGATCAGTGGTGTAAGTGAATCAGGCTGAGCTAGTCTTTTTTGTAGCCGCCAAATACTTCAATGACTTGTGGGAAAAGCTTTGCGAACTCAAGCGCCATGAGCGTAAAGTTGCCGTCGAAAACCGCACGCGGGTCAAGATCTGCCATGTCAGAGCCGTCGTCCGGTGAAGTGTCGAGGAACTTTATTTTGCTGAAAACAAATTCATCATCCAGTACAAATGAAATGGCGTCGTTCACGTGCAATGAAATGCGTTGCACGTGCTTGCCGGTAGTTGAGAGTGCTCTGATCTCGTCGCTGCTGAGATCTTGTTTATTGCAGCGTACTGTCCCTGCAATGTTGTCTTCGTCTTGCAGTACGCATTCATCACCTATCTCAAGCTCGCTGGGAAGTTTGCGGGTGCCTTTAAGCCAGCGCGTGAATAGCCCAGCCTGACCAATTTCGGTTTCCACGGGCTCTACTGGAAGTGATCCAACCGCTTCGCGAAGTAGTGATGTGCATTGGTCGATTTTTTTCGCACTGGCACTATCGATAACCAGTAATCCCTGTGCGGGCATAATCAAAATTTGTTCGTAAGTAGATTTGGTAAAGGCTTGCGGCGTTAGCTCCATGACGACGTTGTCGCGAATATCTAGTTTTTCCTTACCGCGAATTTTTCGATCAAGGGTTTTTTCAAGGTTCTCGATGCGTTCAGCCATATGGTCTTTAATCACGCTGGCGGGCAATATGCGTTCTTCGCGACGCGCCTTTAGGAGCATAAAGCCACTGCTGACATGAACCAGTTGCTCGCTGCCTTGACCCATGGGTGGCACCCAGCCGTAGCTGTAGAGCTGTCGATTGTTTACGTGTGAAAACGCGTGCTCCGCCAGCATTTCCTCCAGTTCCTCGGGTTTGGTCTCGAAGGGGTCGAGGAAGTGAAAAAGGCTTGCTGCTTTAAACCACATTGAGATGCCGGTCCGAGGTGAAATGAAAGACACTATTGTATCGGAATGTGGGATCTTGTTGGTCTGTATTATCGATCTGTTAGCCGCCTCAGAGGTGGGTGATGTTGGGGTTTTTCTGATTCAGTTGGTGGCATGGAGTAATCTGGGCGGTCTAGATTCACTGCTGGGATGCCTTATGGCTAGAACAGCACTGATTTCTCACTAT
>JALZUX010000158.1 GCA_023301405.1 Granulosicoccaceae bacterium
TATAGCACTGGTTATTGTTAACGACTGACCCTTCAGAAGCGACACCACCACTGGCCAGCGTATAGCTTGGCAGCAAGCTGGCTGTATCAGTTGACTCTATCGCAGCAAGGTTGGCTTCGGCATCTTCGGTAGTATAAGGCACAACGATGCCATCTATCTGTAGATGAAAACGAGTAACATAATCAGACGATTGCCAATTTTCAGGCTTGATATCAACTGTCCATCAACATTCAGAGTACGGCCAACAGTCAGATTATTTTCGTCACTAGCGTCGATCCACGTCACACGTGTCTGCAACCCGGAAAACTCGGATGCGATATCACATATCCCCCAGAAATCCGATGAACACCATGACAGCAGCACCAGATTCCAGTTAGAGCCGTTCTTATGCAGATACATCCCTTCAGGGGTCTGGTTATCTGACTCCAGCTATAGTCTGGACAACGTTGCAGAGTTTTCCTTGTCCAGACAGTATGCACTAAGAGTGTCTGTTTGCTGAGCCGAAGGGGCAATGGTTAGGGCTTGATCGGTGGCGGCTGTGTCTAGCTCCGCAGGAAAGATACCGTAATACTGAAAGGATGGACGCTCTAGCGCAAACAGTATATCGCCGTCTGTTTTTACGCGGTCAGATTCATCTATGCCGGCTTCTTGCACATTAGTATCACTGAATCTGCCTTCAGCACCACCAGAGCCAGGGGCACATTAGCGGTACCTGTACTACTTTCTAAGGCGCCGACACTCGTTTCTATCAATGCGCTATTAAAACCACCCGCAGAACACTGGTGTCAGTGTAGTAACCATCAGCGATGCGCTAATAAGCGTATCAGCATCATCAGCGGCAGGTTTAGGAGCCTCTACGGCTTGATCACCGCCATTGGACTTATCACGACCACCAAAATTGGTATCCGTTTCATTAATGCTGGAACCAGCATTACCGGCAGACAAAGATAATGCTGCAAACACTAAAACGGGGCTGTAAAAAAGCCATGGGATTAAACCTGAGCGCAACGCCCACGTTTTTTTGATTGCTTCAGTTCATTTTAACCTCTTCCATTGGTAGGTTAGCATTGAAAAACCAGTCGTCTCACGTAGTGAGCGCTCTTTATCAATATTTAATATGGGAATTTTATCCCAAATATACACTAATACTTCGGCTATTCAAGCCAAAACTTTACTTTATGGGATACTTTTCCCAGATCCTCTAATCCAGTCATGTACAATAACCAAATGACCGACGTCTCAAACAAAACAATGACAACCGCGCTGCGTAAAATCCTACGCCCGCTGGTGCGCATACTTTTGCGCAATGGCGTTGCCTACGCCGACTTCACCACTCTTGTTCGAAAAACCTTTGTCGATGTTGCCGGCGAAGATTTTGATTTACCGGGTCGTAAACAATCAGTATCCAGAATCTCAGTATTGACCGGTATCAACAGAAAAGAAGTAAAGCGGCTGCTTGAAGAACCACAGGACACCCAGCCAGCCACAGAACACAATCGCGCCGCTAGAGTAGTCAGCGGCTGGATGAGAGACAGCCACTTCCTAGGCAAAAGCGGTAAACCATTGCCCTTATCATTCGGAGACGCAGCGGCCACCAACGGATTTGAGGCGCTTGTTAAGAGATATAGTGGCGACATGCCAGCTCGTTCAGTGCTTGACGAACTGGTTCGAGTAGGCGCCGTCTCTCTAGACCAAGATCGCCAGGTACAACTGAGTGCCACCGGCTACGTTCCAGCCGCAAGTAATGAAGAGCTTCTGCGGCTGTCAGGTGAGGGAGTCTCAGACCTACTGAACACGATTGACTACAACCTAAGCGACAATCAATCACAAACCCGGCTACAACTGAGTGTGGCCTATGATGATGTGACGTCTGCCGGTGTAGAAACATTTCGAAATTTAAGTAAAGAAAAGTCAATTGAATTTCTCACTTACCTTGACAGTTTTCTAGCAACACAAGATCGATCGGTTAACCCATCAGCGGAGGGTGAAGGACGGTATCGGACTGGCATTGGCATCTATTACTTTGAACAACCTATTCAAGATGCAGACGATCAGAAAACAGCAGGTGTTGAAAAATGATAAATCTATTTTATACTTCAAAAAGCTGCTATCAATTGCTCTACAGTACTACCTTAGCCACACTGTGCTGCTTCTTGCTAATCGGATGTTCAGGTGGAATTTCCGGCACTGGCGACGGTGGAACTGTCATTGGGATAGACCCTTCAATCGATAGCAATACACGCCCAAGTTCATCAGGTGATAGCGTATCTACAATTCCACCTGTTTTTACTCATCAGGTGTTTGCGCCACAGCTCATCACAAATTTTAGCGCAGCACTACTCAACGCCAACGATCTCGATGACAACACTCCTGACCTACCTTTTAGACCAGTATCGCAAAAAATAAGCGAGCAATTAAATACGTTAACGCAGCAAAGCATACAAGTACAATTGGACATAGCCAATATAGAAGAATTACTACTCGACGTATTAGAGCAATGCGATTCTACTGACATTTGTAGCGATGTGCCTTCCGCTATTACAACAACGCTGTCACCCGACACACTGGCTTATCAACAATTATTGCAACCACAATCAACAGGGATTGTTGGCGAGCAAACGCTGTACAACAATGTATTGTACTCTCGTGAGACCGCGGGCTACTTTGACCAAAAACTACAATACACTAATCAAAGTGGCACACGCGTTGTACTTCAGTGGACTACAGATAATCAATTAGTATCTCTAGTGGCAAGAAGCAATACCACAGTCACCTACTTTCTGACTGACTTCCAGCAAGCAACAACCACACTGCGTATAGAAGACAAAGCTGCGACAACTGTGTTTCACGCCGTACTCAACGGAACAGCTGCCGTTGGCACAACAATCGAGGCCGATTTGCATGGTGATCAAGAGCATTATGTGCGTGCCACCGCCGACGAAACTTCGATCCTTCTGTTCGCCGTTCATCCAACAGATTCCACAATCATGCCGACCCGCGAAGCATTCAACCTGTTAACTGGAAACTATGCCGTGGAGTCTTGCACTGTCATCAATACTACTTGTGAAGGCTGGCAACTAGTTGCCAGCGACGGCAGTACAATCGGAACTCGCCTGACTGCAGTCGAGGCAACACTTGGAGACTTCTCGCTAACTATAAGCTCAAACCTTCAAGTGACTGTGCCGGCGGAAGTCAACGAGTTTGTTATTGCGAATGACAATGGCATCGAACAACCGGCCACACTCTCACTGGTATGCAGCGGACAACGAGTGCTTACTACAGTCAGAAGTTTTTGCTGGCAACCGCTACCACTGGCCGATACGGTGAAATTCTATGAGGAAGTATTAGACAATGACGGTAATTTTATAATTCGGCTACTACCGGACGCGCGCGTTCGCTAACGGCAAGACAATGACTGTGTGTGCTGCAGCAACAATAAATAATGTACCGCACTTACACCGTAAACTGTCGTGACTGAGCTCCAGCGTATTTATCTAACTAGTGCCAATCTGTAAAGCAGCTGCAGAAAATATCTTAGATACAATAGTTATGGAAGAACTTGCGCAAATCTCAATAGAATTAATGTAAGGACGCAGGAAACATACTGTAAATAATAGATCTGCATAATTCACAGGGCACGAGTTAATTATAAAATACGTTTAGATATTGCATTCACGCATATCGTTAAGTTAACAATGTATCTATTCACCATCAGACAAAAACAATCTATATCAGCTTGTGCTTCACATCTGATCAAGCTCGGCAAGTAGAGGCTTCTCGCTCGATCAAGCGTCAAGCGTC
>JALZUX010000159.1 GCA_023301405.1 Granulosicoccaceae bacterium
ACCTTTGCTGGCGACTAGCTCGACACGGCGATTTTGAGCGCGGCCTTCACTTGATTGATTGTCAGCTATCGGCACCAACTCACCAAATGCTCTGGCTGACATCAGGTTCTTGGGTACGCCACGGTTTATCAGGTATTTGGCCACTGTAATGGCCCGGTTGCGAGACAACGCCATATTATCGTTTTCATTGCCGTTGCTGTCGGTGTGTGCGCCAATGGCAATTAATGCGTCGGGTTGATCAGCCAATGTTGTCACTACATCGTCCAACACCGAGCGTGCAGTCTCTGTTAGCCGATCTGAGCCTCGCTCAAAGTTAACGCCGTCAATGACGCCGTTGAATACCGCGCAGCCGTTTTCGTCAACAGCGATACCTACAGTGCTGGCAGGGCAGTCGTCTAGCGTGTCGAAGATGCCATCCTGATCGCTGTCTGCTGTGTATTTTGCTAGTGGGTCTTCCTCTGCAGAGTTGGCAGAGTTGGCGGATATGGCAGAGTCGGTAGAATTGGCGGATATGGCAGAGTCGGTAGAATTGGCGGATGTGGCAGGTTTGGCCGCAGCGGCAGGTAGTGGTTCTGGCAGCGATTCTGGTGGTGCTTCTAGCAGTTGTTGCGGTACTGGCGCAATAAGTCTGGTTGGGGCCTGAACGACTGCGGTGGGAGGTGCAGACGCGGGAAGATCCGTTGGTAATTCGGCTAGGCGATTGCTGGTGCTGCTGCCAAGACGGTAGATCAAGCCAAGTTGTGCGAACTGGGCGTCTTCATCGAAAACGATCACTTCGCCCCGAACGCCGAAACCGTTACGCCAGCCATACTCCGCTCCTGCGCCGACAAGTAGCTGTGTGTCGTTTTCGCGACGAAAAGTTACGTTGCCGCTAGCGCTGTTATCCATTGCGCCTACCCCTACACGACCGTAACCGCTAAAGCCTCTGCGGTTGGAGCGATCGCCACCTGCATATAGAAGGGCGCTTCCGCCATTTAAATTGTAGCTGATGCTGCCACCAGGCGATAAGCCTGCGCTACCAAGTTCGGTGGAATGAATTTCAACAGAGAATGTTTTGCTTAGATCAGCGCCCAGGGTGACTTGGCCGGCCGGTCCAACTCTGTCGTTAACGTCGAACGTGGCGTTCTGGGATGTGTCGGGATCGAGGCGGCTTGCGCCCAACCCGGCGCTGCCGTAGATGCGCTTAGAGAAATTATTACCAGTGCTGTAGGTCTCGTCTATTATTTCGTATTCATCTTGTTCTAATCCATCACTAAACCTCGGGGTCGAGCACCCGCTGATTGCGAGCGCGACTGCTGCGGCTATCGTCAGATGACGGTAGCTATGGCTGATAGTGGCGAATTGCGATAGAGGAGTTCTGTTTTCGCTGTCGGGAGATTTTCTAAAACTGTTCATTGTTGCTCCAAATTTTTAAATGTGCCGACAGGGTCTCGGCGCGGGATTGTAATTCCCGTTTGTTGAACTGCACGGCGCACGACAGCTTTTCAGGGTTAAGTTTCAGACGTTTGATCGTTGAGGCGCAACAGCACTTAACTAGTGGCACTTTTGGCAGCCGTCGGTTTTATGCTTCAAGGGTTTTTGGTGTATTTGACGCATACGATCAGGGTTAATTTTTATTGATCGTCAATCAATGCCATTATCAGGCCACTTCTTGCAGTTTCGGGTTGGGAGGGTTGTCAGCTGCCTGGGCACAGTGTTCTATTGCGGGGGGGCCTTTTGGCCAGCTATTGTGATCAGCCGTTAGCGTGCTGAGCACACAAATACAGCGGTACAGCTATTGTTCGGTTTTTTGCCGTGCTGCTGTGTTTCTTTGTGCGATGCGCTTGAGGGTGGCTTCACGGTGAATCGTATAGGCCGAAGCGATCACAACAATCACAGAGCCGATAATGGTTTCGGTGGCCGGGTAGGTACTGAATACAACAATGCCTAAAGTCGTCGCATAGATGAGTCGGGTATATTCAAGCGGAGCAAGCAACGAGGCCTCACCAAACTTATAGGCATAGATATTCGCCATTTGAGACCAATAGCCGGTTATACCAATCAGTAGCATCAGCAGCCACTCGTTGACTGTTGGAGATTGCCAGAACAAGTAGGCTGGAATAGCCAGTACTAAGCCAACCCCGACAGCTTGATAAATAAGTATGGTGGCTGGCGCTTCGGTTCGGGATAACAGGCGGATGATTACCATCACAAGGCCGGCTGCGACAGCGCCTACAGCAGCATAAATTCCATAGATACTAAAGCTGTCGCCGCCCGGTTGAAGCATAATGATCACACCCGAAAAACCGAGTATTGTTGCTATCCAGCGACGTGGTCCAACTGTTTCCCGAAGAATTATGATGGCGAATATTGTGACAAAAAAGCTTTTTGCGAACCCGATGGCGGTTGCATCCGCCAGTGGCATATTGATCACTGCAGTGAAACCGGAGAGCATGGCGACTAATGCAATTGATATTCGAAGTAGGTGTAAACCCGGGCGTGTTGACTTTATTGACTGGGGGAATGATTTTGATATTTTTGGCAGCATGATCAGAGTCATGATCATTTGTCTGACAAATATAATCTGTACGACATGTAGTCGAAGTCCTGCTAACTTGATTAGCAATGCCATGCTTGAAAATCCAGCGGCAGCAACCAGAAGTATCAGCGCGCCTTTGGAATTGTCGGGAAGTTTGTTAAAGGCCTGTGCCAGTTTACTCAAGCCAATATGTCCGGTAGCGGTGTTTTAGTAGGTTGCGTATTGAGTATAAACCGCCGATTGAAATTGTGTTTTCTTTCTTTTGAACGCTTGTGTCGGCGGGCTGTCGAAAACGTGATAAGTTACGAGAGAATAACGATCCTGCGATCCTGCGTTTATGATGTAAGGTTAGGCAAGTATGGGCCACGATGATGGTTGATCTGCATCTTGTTGTTGGTAGCAAGAATTTTACCTCATGGTCTCTAAGGGCATGGGGTTGGCTACGCCGCA
>JALZUX010000160.1 GCA_023301405.1 Granulosicoccaceae bacterium
TTCTTGAGCTCAAAGCAAATGCGTCGGGTACTGGATGGTGATCGTGTGGTCGTCAATATTACTGGCACAGACCGTCGAGGACGCTCGGAGGGCTCTATTGTTGAAGTTGTTGAGCGTGCGAATAAAACAATTGTTGGTCGTTTGGTTATTAGTCGCGGTGTTGCTGTGCTGCACCCGGACAACAAACGTCTTTCGCGGGAAATAATGATCAGTGATAGCGGAACTGCAAAAGATGGACAAATTGTTCTTGCCGAGATCATAGAGCAACCCACCAACCGACAACCGCCAATAGGGGCAGTGATTGAAGTGCTGGGAGAGAATCTGGCACCGGGTATGGAGATTGATATCGCCATACGCTCACGCGATATCCCTGAAGAGTGGCCGCAGGAAGTATTGTCTGAAAGCGGTGCTATTGCCACTGAAGTTGATCCTGCGGTAATCGCAGAAAGAAAAGACATTCGAAATACGCCACTGGTGACCATTGATGGCGAAGATGCCAGGGATTTTGATGACGCCGTATTTGCCGAAGTGAAGCCGTATGGTTGGCGATTAGTGGTCGCTATTGCAGATGTATCGCATTACGTGGCAATACAATCAGCACTTGATCAGGAAGCGTACAACCGTGGTACTTCGGTGTATTTTCCGCAACGGGTTATCCCGATGTTGCCAGAGAGTTTATCCAATGGATTGTGCTCATTGAACCCTGATGTTAACCGGCTTTGCATGGTGTGTGATATGGGAATTTCCCATGAGGGCGAGCTCAAAAGAGCCCGTTTTTATCCTGCCACTATGCGATCACATGCACGACTCACCTACACACAAGTAAGCGCTTACTTGAACGGTGATGAAGAAGCCGCAGAGCAGGTTGGGGCGTTGGGTAAGCACTTACGCACACTCCACGACATGTATCTGATTATGCGTGAAGCGCGTGCCGCCAGAGGCGCCATTGAATTCGAAAGCACAGAAACCCGAATAGTCTTCGATGAGAATGCGAAAATTGATCAGCTGTTACCGGTGATCAGGAATGATGCGCACATGTTGATTGAAGAGTGCATGATAGCGGCGAATATCAGCGCGGCACGTTTTATAGAAAAGCGTCGTGTACCAGGGCTTTTCAGAGTTCATGAAGGGCCGGCTGCAGATAAGCTTGTTGACGTACGAAAATTTCTATTGCAGCGTGGGCTAACGCTTTCAGGAGGCGATAAGCCACAGGCCTCTGATTACGCACAGGCTTTGCAAGATGCCGCTGAAAGGCCGGATCTGTTGGTGATACAAACTGTGCTTTTACGTTCAATGAATCAGGCGGTTTATACCACCCGCAATAATGGTCACTTCGGGCTTGCACTTCAAGAATACGCGCACTTTACGTCACCGATCAGACGTTATCCTGACTTGATGGTGCATCGCGCTATCAAGCATATGTTAATCCACAAGAGCAAAAATGATTTTGCCTACGATGGCAATCGAGTGGCAGAGATTGGCGATCATTGTTCCGTCACTGAGCGGCGTGCTGAGGCCGCAGTGCGTGATGTTGTTGCGTGGTTAAAGTGTGAGTATATGCAGGATCACATTGGCAGTTCACACGCTGGGGTGATTACGGCAGTGACGTCTTTCGGTGTTTTTGTTGAACTTCATGATATTCACGTTGAAGGGCTTGTGCATATTACGTCTTTGCCGCAGGACTTTTACGATTTTGAATCAGTTAATCATCGACTAGTGGGTCGTGCCAGTGGTCGGCAATTCGAGCTTGGACAAAAAATAGAAGTGTTGGTAGCGGCGGTTAATCTGGATGAGCGTAAAATAGATTTTCAGCTTGAAGAAAGTAATGTTGATGGGGGTCACCGTAAAGGCGGATCGCCGTGGGGAAAAGCTGAAGAAAACAGAAAAGCCAAAGGTCGTAGCGGCGGTAAAAAAGTGGCTAAAAAAGTCCGCAAAAAATCGGATAAAGCGACAGATAAGAAAAAAGCAAAGAAAAAGAAACGTGTGGGTAAAAGCAAAACCGCCAAAGCGAAATCAACTCAAGTTAGTAGTGCTGATGCCGGCGTTGTAAAACGAAAGAAGCGGGTTAGCAAAAAGCCATGAAGACACATTTTGTTTTTGGCATCCATGCCGTGACAGCGTGTCTGACAAGAAACGCAGGCGCCGTAACCGGGCTGTATTTATCTGACGATCGAAAAGACAATCGTCTCAGTACGGTTGAGTCGTTGGCCGTTGCTGCGGGCGTTGAATGGCAGCGGATGCCAGGTCGTGAAATGGATAAGCGCTTTAGTGACGTGCGGCATCAGGGGGTTGTGGCTGAGTGCAAGCCTCGTGAGCCACTCAGTGAGCCGCAGATGCTGAGGCTGCTTACTGATCTTAGTGAACCCGCGATGGTATTGGTGCTTGACGGGGTAACCGATCCTCACAATCTTGGGGCGATACTCCGCACCGCTGATGCGGTAGGTGTGCATTGTGTTTTAGCGCCGCGAAATGCCAGTGTTGGTATCACGCCAGTGGTGAAAAAAGTCGCTTCGGGTGCCGCCGAGTCAGTGCCTTTTTGTCAGGTTGCTAATCTGGCGCGGTCTTTGGCCGAATTAAAATCATTGGGTATCTGGATTTATGGCGCCGCCGCCGGTAATGAATCTGTGTCTTATGGGGAAATTGACTATACCGGGCCGGTCGCTTTGGTGATGGGGGCTGAAGGTAAGGGGTTGCGCCGGCTGACAATGGAAGCTTGTGACGGTCTGGTGAATATTCCGATGGCGGGTTATGTGGATAGTCTTAATGTTTCGGTCGCAACCGGGGTGTGTCTTTACGAGATCATTCGCCAGCGGGCCTAACCGACATGGCTGATCAAGTGG
>JALZUX010000161.1 GCA_023301405.1 Granulosicoccaceae bacterium
GCAGAGCGGTAGGATCACAGTACAATTCACAAAATAGCCTTGAGGCATACTTGGATGGCTCAACGTTCAATACCATTGATCAGTTCACTGCGGCGGGTGACCAGACTGACGGGCAGGCGATGGCAAGCAGGTCGGTACGTTTTGACGGTAACCAGGCATTCTGGGCGGAACCAGCTCGCGCTGTTCTAGCTGGCACTTTGAGTTTTGTTGATGAGTCGAGTTTCACAATGAAGTTTTTAAACAGAGAGGTCGCCGTTGTTGCGCTCGATCGCAACGAGATTGTGATAGATGCTGTGATATACGAAAAAGACCTGTCTAATCAGTTTGATTCTCAAGAGTCGTTAATCGAATTTCTGGACAATGGGTCTTTTAGATCAACCAG
Organism: Granulosicoccaceae bacterium; assembly: GCA_023301405.1. Taxonomy (GTDB): domain Bacteria; phylum Pseudomonadota; class Gammaproteobacteria; order Granulosicoccales; family Granulosicoccaceae. Next base: position 383 of record JALZUX010000161.1, read on the forward strand.
TTTGCAAAATGTTGGTGAGACCACTCTTGGTGCGGCCATTGGTTACTGGTTTATAGATTTTACTGATGACATGTTCACCTGGTCATATCAGGGCATTTCAGAGGCAGGTGCCGTATCTTTCATAGGTAGTAACCGCTTTTCTGCTGTGTTTTCCAACAGAGAACTTGCCATAGAAGTGGAGGGCGACGACTTGCTTTGGAATGGGGTTAGGTATAGCAAGGTGATTGGCGGGTAACACTGATGCTAGTAAAGCTAATGAGGTTTCCATTTGGCTCATCACCAGCCCATGCTTATGGAAGAAAGTTGCTTTTTTTAAGAGCTGCAATGCAGGTGTGCGCCAAGTGGAGAGCGCCGAAGGTGTGTAAATTAATGTAGTGTGAATACACTAATCGAGATTGACCATCCGCTCACCATGCGCATCGCTTGAGCTCCCTACAAAATCAGAGCTCTTTGTTCAATTAACTCGTTTTTTGGTTTGAGGTTTGCCTTTGGACCAGTAGGGTTGACCGTTTTACATATTTAATCTGTAGTACTGGTGCCAAAAGTTAGATCAATTTAATCTTGGCGGCATTCAAACTTAACAACTGTTCAAAATTAACAACATTCATAAGGGTCAAAAGCAAATGAATCGACTCCCATTAATCGCCCTGAGCGCTTTTATAGTTGTGGGTTGTGATAGCGGTGAAGTTGGGGAGAGACTGGAAAGTACGGACCCTACACTAACTGTTCAGCCTACCAATCCAATAGAACCCGTTAATCCGATAGATCCGATAGATCGGATAGATCCGACAGATCCGACAGATCCGACAGAACCAGATGAGATAGGCTCAGACCGGTGGACTGTAACAGCCACCAGGAACTCGAATGATGCCTTTTTGGCTATTGATGGTAACGACGATACACGTTGGTCCACAGCCCGAGCCCAAGAGCCTGGACAGCAGTTCACTATTGATCTAAATGCGCCCCGGGTTTTTGATCGCCTGGTTCTTGATAGCTCTGGCAGTGCCGGTGACTACCCACGTGAGTATGAGGTTGAAGTGTCGGAGAACGGCATCCAATGGTCGTCCGTCGCAACTGGCGCTGGCACTTCTAACGGTCTCACTATTATTGATTTTGCTGACCAAAGCGCCTCTCTCGTTAGAGTCAGCCAAATAGGGTCTGCGAGCACAAACTGGTGGACCATTCACGAACTCGAACTTTTTGCTAACGCCTCAGACATCGAGGGTGAACAAGAGGCAGAAGAACCGATTGGCGAGTGTGGTTTTTCAGTTGCTGATGAATATAGTAGCGGGTCTGATTTTGAATTGGCCCTGACTGCCCTGCATGGCCATTTAGACGGCTCCGTAGTATTGACCGAGGAGGCGATCAATGACGCCGCTGCGTCTATCGAGTTGTTTGGCGTGCAACTGTCTAATAGCTTTACGCTCATTGAGCGGGCATTTGATATCATTGCAAGCTACGACGAGGTATTCGGGCCTTTGTTCCTTAATGACAACACCCAGGGTGGTGTTGAACGCACACCAGCTGCGGCTGCTGATGCGATTCACTACGCAATAATAACGCTGCATCAAAGCCTTATTGATCATGCTTATACTAACAACAATGTTAAGGCTTACAGAAGCACGTTTGAAGACCGGGGATACGCAACAGCTGACTACTTTCCCGGTGTGATTGCAGGTGGTGCAGAATTCAGCACTTATAGCGTCGAAATAGATGCCACTAACAATCCCTCTGCGAGCCACCGGCCATACGGTGCATTTGACGGCGATTCTCGTCGCCCGACAGGTGCTTATGCACCACCGGGTGCTATTGTAGAAGTTAATGTACCGCCGGCACTGGTGGGAACCGGGTTTAAGGTTCGTGTGGGAGCACATACATGGGATCTGACTGCCAAGAATAGTATTACCCGCCTTGATCGAGTTTCACTGGCTTATGATATTGATTGCTCGAACATGCTCGTCAGTAATCCGCTGGGGGGTGGTATCTACATCGAAGTACCTTTTGAGGCAAATGCTGATGCGGTAGACGTAGAGATACGCAATGCAGTGCGCTCACCGTTTTACGCTGCGCGTAGTTTTACGCAGCATACCAGTGACAGTGAATGGAACACTGAACAAACACATGGCGCACCGTGGGCAGACCTTGAGAGTGATCATTTTATGATTCAAGTGCCGACACCATGGTTGGATGAGATCGACGACCCGGCAGTGCTCATGGCTGAGTGGGATGCTGCCATGCAATCAATTCTGGATTTGTACGGTATTACAGAAACGGATAAGACCATGTTATATGTTCAGGTCGATACCATATTAAGAAGTGTGGCGAATTTTCCGGGCTACCCGATGTCGAATTTCCCTTATAACCCTGCAGCGCCAAGTGCGAATAATAACTCGCGAGCGTTTTTACGCAGCCCGGCTGACGTGGATTATGTGACATGGCATGAGTTAGGGCACCAGTTATTCTTTACTAAGTTTCAAGGCGAAACAGAATCCGTTGTACATCTGCCTGCCGTTAATTATATGAATAAAGTATTCGGCGTCGATCTGGATACCGCTTTTAGTAGTTCATCTTTTAGAAACCCGAATGTCAACTTGGACCAGGCGTTTATGAACTGGGCTGTGAGGCCTAATTTTCAGCAAGGGTTACCTATGCGAAGTGCGCGGCCTAACTCAGAAAAGCTTTATCAGCGCCGTGGTTATGCCCATTATGTCATCATTGCAGAGCTCTTTGGTTGGGAAGCGCTTGAGCGATTCTGGGCATCTGAACACGCAGATTTTGCAAACGGCATCGACTACGACCGCAATAGTAATGGCGATGGTGATACCGACAGTCGTATTCTTCGAATGTCCCGTGCAGCGGGTGTTGATCTGAGACCACTGTTGCACGTGTGGGGCAATCACCCGGAGTCTGCATCTGAGTTGGCGGCCGATCTACAAGCCGAAAATTTGCCTGCTTCAAGTAAAATATATGATGAGTTGGAGCAGTATAAAGCATTAGTTCCAATGAATAACGCGGAGTTCCTGGCTCATGCGCGTACCATATATCCGTTGTTACAATCGAACAGTAACACCGAGGCGTTTGAAGGCTGGTACTTTGAGCAAGCGCAAACCTATAATGTGGTTGATGGAGTAGCTTCTCAGCAAGCCTTGCAAAGTATTATTGATTTGTACTTTCCTGACGGGCGGCCAGCGGATAATGGTTTGGAGTTTGTCACTACATTTGGTCAGCCAAATTTATCAACAGGTGCTGCAACTGAGCAGACTCCAGCACCTATGGAGGTAGTAGAAGACTTAATCGGGTTGGATCATCACGCTGCGCCATGAGCTGATTGGCGATAATGTAAGTGTCTGCGGAATGTATTCCGCAGACATTGTTAGCTCTGGACTAAGCATGCTTTGCGGTATCTTTGGCGTTCTGCTTTTGCGATTAATCTTGTTTGCTGGGTTGTAGGAACTTATAGCGGCTTACGCCTTCTTTGGGTTGCCTGGACTTGCTGGCTGTGACATTCTTGTCTGCTGTTTAGACATGCCTTTCAGGCGGATTTACTAC
>JALZUX010000162.1 GCA_023301405.1 Granulosicoccaceae bacterium
TTGGTGGTTTTACCACTACGCATTTCAGCATAGATTGCACGACTGACAACATCACGGGTAGCACGCTCACCACGGTCATCGTAGTTAAACATAAACCGCTCCTCATCGCCGTTTAACAAATAACCACCTGCCCCGCGTAAGCCTTCTTCAAGAACAGTTCCTGTCATGCGGGTGTGCTCACCAGCCAATAAACCAGTGGGATGAAACTGCACCATTTCCATATCACGCAATGGTAACCCGGCTCTTAAGGCCATTGACAAACCATCCATAGTTTTATCGCCAGACGGTGTGTGATACTTGTACATAGTCGGGCCACCACCGGTTGCCATCAACACTGCCTTGGCGCGCACAAAACGAAATGCTCCACTACGCATATCGATAAACAATACACCCGACAATCGACTACCGTCACGATCAGGAATAAATGCGATTGCCCGGTGATCTTGTAATTTTTTAACGGAGCCAGCCAGCACTTGCTCCATCAGCCGACTAATGATTTCAATACCCGTAAGATCACCTTTGTGCACGGTTCGATCAGCGGTCTGGCCGGCAAATGCCTTTTGATGCAAACTACCGTCAGCGTTTCGATCAAAGAAGCAACCAATTTCATTTTCAAGCTCTGTAATTCTCACTACCGCTTGCTCACATAGCCGCCACGCCATATCCTGATCGGGCAGCCACTTGCCGCCCTGAATCGTATCCATAAAATGACGCTCTACGGTATCCCCGCCACCCAGCGCAACGTTGTAGCCCCCTTGCACCATGCGGGTACAACCGCACTTGCCAATCAGGCCCTTCACGGCTAACGTAATTTTAACGCCCGGGGCCGCAGATTGCTGTGCGTGCAGCGCGGCAAATAGTCCGGCGCCGCCACTCCCGATAATAAGTATGTCGGTATCGTGTTGCTCGATATTGCTATGCAATGGGTTAGTACTAGCGTGCATCGTTTAATACGCCTTCAAGAAAAATACAGTAGCAACGAATAACGCGAGTGCTACTGAACTTGCAGCCAGTGTTTTTTGCCACCCGGACCAGGGAAGCCATTCAAGCGCCATCAGGCGTAAGCCACCGAATACATGCACGGCCAATAAAAAAATCAAAACAAACTCAACTATCTTTACTGGCAGAAGGTCTGCAAAGCGCAGGAACTGATCAAGTTTCTGTGGGTCACTTAACGCCATCGCCAATACCGCAAAATGAATCGGTAAAAACAGCGCCAGTAGCAAGCCCGACAAACGATGCAATATAAAAGCAAACCACAGAGGGTGCGAACGGTGCGGCTTAATCATAATAAAGTTACCGCCATTACTGCCCGCGCACCTAGAAAAAATAACACTAAAAATACACTCCACATGAAAGCTGACAAAGACAAACCACTGATGCCAAGGGTTTCATGCAGAATTACGCGTAGACCAATAGCGGCGTGCACTGATACCGCCAGTACAAACAAGCCATAAAACAACAACCACCACAAACTGCCTTGTGTACGACCAAGAATTTCGGCAGTGGTAAGACCCCCTTGTACCGCGTAAATCATCAACCCTATATGGCCAAGCGTCAGGGGCATCATGATTAATGCACTAAGACGTTGTAAAATGTACAGTCGTATATCAAGCATATAAGTTAACAGCTACCTTGCAATTTTCTAGTAAACGCGCTGACTGACAAATCATTTACCACGCCCCCATAAACCCATCACCGACGCCTTTTTTAAACCCGCTACCGATTTCATAGGATTAAGCTCAACTGGACAGTACCGTGTGCAACTGCCATGACTGTGACAACTGTGACACCCTCCCACCCCTGACACCGCTTCAAGGATCGACTTTGCACTTTCGTTTTTAACATCATTAACCAGTGTCCAGGCACGCTGTAACGCTGCCGGTCCAAGGTAATCAGGGTTTGCCGCTATGGTGTCACACGCCGAATAACATACCGCGCAGTTGATGCACTCTATGGCTTCATCTGCCAATTGCCGTTGCTTGGTATCCGGGTTCATTTTATGAATAGGATCATGACGGGTCGCCGATGGATGGTGACGTCCTTCAGCAGCCACCCATTTTTCAAAGAATGGATCCATGTCAGCAACCAGATCTTTTATCACCGGTAAATTACTTAACGGCGCTACCTTGAGCTTATTATCCTTTTGCACCTTTTTTACGTGGGTGCGGCATGTCCAGCGAGGCTCACCGTTCACAGTCATTGCACAGGAGCCGCACATACCAACACGACAGGCAAACCGATAAGTAAGTGTTGGATCAATATTCTGTTGAATCCAGGAAACAACATCAAGAACGGTTTGATTATCTAGCGCTGGCACTTGATAGGGTCGGTACTCGCCGCCCTCAACCGACCCACGCCACACAGTGACTTCAAGCCAATCGGTTTCTTTAGTTTCCGAAGACACTCATCCTCCCTTCCGATGTAAATCGCTATTGTGCTATCTGGACAACCGCTAACGCTGTAAGCTGCGCGTTGCAGTCAAAGTATGCAAGGTCATACTACCTCAAGTTGACCGATTCACAACAACCACAGCTACTTCAACAATAAAAGCTAAGATTCTTTATCATGGGTAAAAATGACTACACTGATTTTTGATTCCGGCATTGGTGGACTAAGCATCCTTCGCGAAGTCAGAACCACACTGCCAAATCAAAATATCGTATATATTGGCGACGATGCTGGCTTTCCTTATGGTGACTGGCAAGAAGCAGAACTGATCGAACGGATAGAGCATCTATTCGATATCTTCATTGAGCGATATCAGCCTCAGATTGCCATTGTTGCCTGCAACACCGCCTCAACGCTAATATTGCCAAGCCTTCGAAATCGCTTTGACATTAATTTTGTTGGTACTGTTCCAGCAATTAAACCCGCAGCAGAACGCACTTATTCGGGAATGATCTCGGTGCTAGGCACACCTGGCACAATCGATCGCCCTTACACACGTGATCTGATCAATAAATTTGCCGCCGATGTTGACGTCAACCTGGTAGCGTCGTCCGGGCTGGCAAGGATGGCAGAGAGCTACATGCTGGGCCAAGCTGTCAATCCAGATGCTTTACTCGATGAAATTCAACCTTGCTTCAAACAATCCGCTGGTCTCAAAACAGACATCGTTGTTCTGGGTTGTACCCATTACCCTTTTCTCGCCAATGAAATGCGAAAAATAGCCCCTTGGCCTGTTGATTGGCTTGACCCAGCAGAGGCAATAGCACAACGGGCACAGGCATTATTCCCACCCCCTGCACCACCCAATGATCTCGCTCAACGCGATATTGCGGTGATGACGTCCGGCACGGTGGATGACGGTAAGCGTCGATTGCTACAGGGGTTCGGACTGCAAGTAATTAACTAACAGGACTTCAGCAGTGATTCGCCGCAATAATAGAAGAAGCAGCATCTAGCGCACCACCACCATGCGATATGTTCAGCGCTTTTAATGCAGCATCAATGCTACCCAATACACCCATCACCATCTGGCTGTTGACATGCCCCATATGACCCACCCTAAAAAAACCATGCCACTCAGGGTCTTTGTTATCTGCCATACCTAAGCCGATCCCCAAGGTGACTCCGGCGTTATCATAAACCCATTCCCTGATACGAGTACCATCAGGAGCACCGGCACGCACTGCAGTGACTGCACAAGAACGATTTTCAGCTGTTTTAATGTTTAGCTCTAGCGGTCCATCACTTCCCCAGGTGTCAAACGCTGTGCCTATTGCAGTAGACAGCACCTTATGACGATTCCAGACAGACTTCACCCCTTCCTGGTGGATCATGTCTAACGCCACCCGCAGTCCATACAAATGATGTGTGGGCGGTGTGCCACCGAAATACTGATAAAATTCATCTGGTGACGCACGTAGAGTCCAATCCCAATAGGGACTGACCAAAGACTTTGCAGATCGTAGTGATGCGGCTTTGTCATTAAAAAAAACAAAACTCATTCCGGGTGGTGTCATTAAGCCTTTTTGGCAACCCGCCACCATCACATCAACACCCCAGTCATCCATCTCGAATTGATCGCAACCCAGTGAAGCAATGCAATCGACCATGAACAACGCCGGGTGACCGGCTTTATCTATGGTATCGCGTAATGCCTTAGTGTCATTAAGCACAGAAGTCGCGGTATCGACATGAACGGCCAGCACTGCCCGATAACGATGACTGGTATCAGCCTCTAGCGCCGCCTGTACTTTGGCAAGATCAATGGTTGATCTTAAGCCAAAATCCAGCACTTCTGTTTCTATACCCAAAGATCTGGCCATTGCCGCCCAACCATGACCAAAACGGCCTGTCGCCAACACCAATACCTGGTCACCGGCAGATAATACATTGGCTAACGCCGCTTCCCATGCACCATGCCCATTGGCTATGTACATTGCACAATGATGAGATGTTCTGGCGAGTTTCTTCAGGTCAGCTTGAATACCTGCCATTAAGTCCCACTGCTCAGGGGCATAAATATTCGGGCCGGGACGGTGCATTGCCTGCAACACCTGTTCAGGAATAACCGAAGGACCAGGTATAGCAAGTATGTGGCGGCCATTTGAAAGCGACATGATAATTCCAGATTCAGCAACTGATGACAATATTGACCAAAGGAATTATTCACCTTGGGACTGTCACCCGAAAAGTACTGCTATTCTAGCTGTGCAAAGACAGCAAAGGTAGGCCTTGCTGCTGAATTGCCAAGAACAGTGTGCTTCAGTGGCATCGCAGCCTCTACGCCATCGCAGCGATGCTGTCTTACATGCGTAGAACCAGGTACTTTGCCGGTGGACTGGCAAAGTACCTGGGTGTAAACAAAAACGAAAATTATAGGCGGCTAATTGCGCTATCTACTGCGCTAACTATTTCATCAATGTCTTTCTCTGTGCAAATGAGAGCCGGACTTAAGCACACTGTATTATTGTGCTTTTCAAAGCTACGGTTGGTACGCCCGATAATAACGCCTTGCTGCATACAATCGGCTGCAATCTTTGCAGGTATAGATTCATCAACCGGCTCTTTACTTAACCGATCAGTGACGAGTTCAAGCCCGACAAACAACCCCTTGCCACGCACATCGCCAATGATCTGATGCTTCTGTTGCAAAGACCGCAGCTTTTCCATCAGGTACTCACCCATTGCAGCGGCGTTATCAATCAAGCCCTCTTCTTCAATCAGCTTCATATTTTCAAGTGCCGCTGCTGGTCCGGAAGCACATCCGCCAAAGGTACTAATATCGCGAAAATAACTCATTGGATCATCAGGGTTGGCTTTGAATCGATCAAACAAGGCTTCGGTTGTGACAGTACATGAAATAGCGGCATAACCACTTGCCACACCTTTGGCCATGGTGACGATGTCAGGCTTGATGCCATAGTGCTGATAACCAAACCATTTACCAGTTCGGCCAAGCCCGCACACAACCTCGTCAATGTGCAGCAGCACATCATATTTTGTACAAATTTCCTGAATCGTTTCCCAATATCCTTCAGGAGGTGTAATGACACCACCACCCGCCGTGATTGGCTCAAGCACAACAGCACCAACTGTTTCTGCACCTTCACGAAGAATAACGGTTTCAAGTTCACGCGCTGCACGCTCGCCGTAGTTATCAACTTCACCGTACTGGCTGCGATACTCAAGGCAATGCGGCATCTCGACAAACCCTGGTAAAAACGGGCCATATTGCGCTTTGCGTTGGAATTGCCCGGTGGAACTGAGAGCGCCAATAGTGGTGCCGTGATAATCACGATCACGATAAATAATTTTATGCTTGACGCCATTGTTCTCAATCGCCGCCAACTGACGCACCATTTTGTAGGCTTTCTCGTTAGCCTCAGAGCCAGAATTTGAATAATACACCCTGCTTAATCCAGGCATTTTTTCGATCAGCTTTTGAGCAAACAACGCACCCGGAATATTACCGGCGGAATTGGCGAAGTAGCACATTTCCACAAGCTGATCACGCACCGCATTGGCAATACGTTCCTGACCATAACCCACGTTGACAGTCCAGACGCCGCCTGAAACTGCATCAAGGTATTCTTTGCCATTAGCATCGGTGATTCGCATGCCTTTGCCGCGCACCATCACAGGTGGCTTAGTTTCTTCAAATGCCTTGTGTTGGGTAAGGTGGTGCCACACGTGCGCCTGATCACTGTCTAGAACCTCATTGATGTCTACTTGGTTGTCATCAAGACTCATAATTCTTACCTATCAGTTCTAACCGGTTAATTGCAGATTCAGCGACAGTGCCTAAATTCGGATCTGGAGGTAAGCCACAATCGAGTCTCATTAGTGGGTCCAGCCAAGGCGAACCCGGCAAATTTTGCCGCCAAAGATAGCTTTCAGCTAAATTTAAGTCACAAATGGCACCACTGACGCACTTCACAAATCCTGAATTCAACACTCAGCGGGTATCGCGGGGGGCTGTCCACGAACAGCGCCCAACAGCGGGCACAGTCTTTCAGTCAGCCATTTCGATCAATCTTAGTGAAGCAGAAGCCAGTCGCCGGACACTTGCCTAGGTGGCTGTCCGAGAACTAGGGTCGTTGCGAGGGTGTGAGATTTCGAGTCAGATATTTCGATCAATAGAGGCGAATAGTTGTTCTTCTTTAACGA
>JALZUX010000163.1 GCA_023301405.1 Granulosicoccaceae bacterium
ACGCTTTGAAGCGCAGTTAAAATTGATTATAAAAAGTAAACTCAACAGTTCCATCAAGGGAATACTGACACAACACTGAGTCACCAGCGTAGCAATACTATGACAAACACTTTTTTGCTTTATCTTATCCGACACGGCGAATCAGCCAATAATGCTCTACCTGAAGCGCAACGTGTTAGCGACCCTGCACTCACTGAACTGGGCATGGCTCAAGCTGAAAAACTCGGCCAACGATTTCACCAGCACGTGGCCGCTGGTAACAAGATTGATCTGATTCTCACCAGTCCGTTTCTACGAACCATGCAAACAATTAGACCAACGGCCAAATTGCTGAACATGAACCCTCAAATCCGCACGCAGATCTACGAAGCCGGTGGATGCTTCGATGGTTACCGCCCCGGTGAACTGAAAGGTAAACCAGGCATGACACATCAGGAAATTTCTACTCAATTCCCTGAAATGCTGATCCCGACTGACATTGATCATCAGGGTTGGTATAAGCGCACATCGTTTGAAAATTGGGAAGAAGCCACAAAACGTGCAGAGCAGCAAGCTAACTTATTAAAAAATGAATTTATCGGCAGCAACAAAAGTATTATCTGCACTGTGCATGCTGACTTAATCGGGCTGATGATGGCCGTATTTTGCGAACATGATCTTTCAATGGCAAATACGACTGTTTCAAATACCAGTGTTACTTTGCTTAGCTTCAAGGCCAATGCTACAAACACGCCTGACGTTATTTCGTTTAACGATGCCAGTCACCTGAATCCTGACGAAATATCACATTAGTTATTTTGACAATTTTCGATCACACAAGACCAAGTTGGCAAATATGGCCAAAGACCACATGACTATTAAATGTTGTGACATCAGTATAAATGGCACGTCACTTCTATATAATCGCCCATCCAGTACCACAAGCTTACCTGTATTAGTCACCATCCATGGCAATCACCAGTAATAAAACCATCAAAAAAGCACCCGGCACCGCATTTTGCACACTCATAGCGTTGCTTGGGTTTGCCACTTTCTCGGGGCATGATGCTCTGATCAAAACCCTAGACGATTACTCCGTTTTTCAGATCGGTTTTTTTGCGGTTCTATTCAGCTTTGTGCCGTTCACTCTTTTTATTGCGGTGCGCAGCCAGGAAATTTCACTAAGACCAAAAGTACCGGGACTGGTCGCAGTTCGCTGTGTATCAATTTTCGGTTCTATGATTTGTGCGTTCTACGCATTCAGAAATTTGCCACTGGCAGAAGTGTATGCATTAATATTTGCCGCACCTATGTTAATTACAATTCTTGCTATCCCTATTTTAGGGGAATCAGTAAAAGCTTACCGATGGTTTGCAATAGCAGTAGGATTTTTTGGCGTTATCATTGTTTTAAATCCACAAGGACAAGAGTTGAGCCTGGGGCACTTTGCAGGCATGTTGGCAGCATTATGTAGTGCATCTACTGCAGTAGTCACGCGCAAAATCGGCAGTCGGGAAAACAGCTTAACGCTTATCGCTTATCCTTTGCTGGCCAACCTGAGCATTTGCGGAATCGCAATGATCTGGGTTTATCAACCCATGCCTGGCAAGGCATTGGCAATCATGTGCGGCATTGGACTTCTAGCGGTAATGGGGCAAGCCCTGTTGATTTTTGCCTACCGTAACGCACCAGCACAATACATCGCGCCTTTTCAATACAGCCAGATGCTTTGGGCTGTATTTTTTGGCGCGCTGTTTTTTAACGAAGTACCTAACCGCAACGTGTGGATCGGGTCAGTCATTATAGTGTTGTCCGGCGTTTTTATCGTCTGGCGTGAGATGGCGGTATCGTCCAACAAGCCGATCCTGAATACCCGTAACTTTCGAGCCGTGTCCGGGCCGTCTGCCTTTAGTTCTGAAACCGACAAGCAACCCGGTGATTCTGACTAATACCCACAATAGATCCATTGATGCCCATTTATCGGCGTCAGTAGTGGGTTACAATTTTAGCCCAATCAATAGAGTCACGCCGGGTAAGGATTTTCATGAGCGATACGCTCAACGCTTTCCATCCTTCAATTCGCCACTGGTTCACGAAAAAATTTCCTGAACCAACGGCCGTGCAGCATGAAGCGTGGCCGGTTATCGCCAGTGGTGAACACGCGCTAATCACGGCCCCTACCGGTAGCGGAAAAACACTGACTGCATTTTTATGGTCCCTCGACCGGTTTGCCAGCGGCCACTGGCAACCGGGGGCAACGCGAGTGGTTTATATCTCGCCGCTGAAAGCACTCAACAACGATATTCAGCGCAATCTCCTAAGTCCTCTTGCTGAATTGCGCGGCGAAGGTGATTTTCCGCAGATTCAGGTACAGACCCGTTCGGGAGACACCAGTCAGAACAACCGCCAGCGCATGCTGCGCAAACCACCTGACATTCTAATTACTACCCCTGAAAGCCTATCACTGTTACTCACAACAACACGCGGCCGATTGGCGCTAAGTACGGTAGAAACCTTAATACTGGATGAAATACATTCACTGGTAGATAACAGACGTGGCGTATCCTTAATGGCCTCTGCCGAGCGACTGCTTGACATCACAGGCAGTCTGCAGCGAATCGCGTTATCAGCAACCGTTAATCCATTAAACACGGTAGCAAACTACGTGGGCGGCTATACCGAAAACGGCCAACCCCGACCAGTGACCATTATTAACCCGCCTACTGACAAGGACATCTCACTGAAGGTACGCTACCCGCATGAGGTTAAACATGCCTCTGAAAACGGCTTGTCTGTGTGGGACCCACTGGCCGATAAATTTCGCGACCTGGCACTAGCCAACCGAAGCACATTGTTCTTTACCAACAGCCGGGCAATGGCAGAAAAAATAACCTTGAAAATTAATGAGCAATCACCCGCGTTACTGGCCTACGCACATCATGGATCATTAGCACGGGAAATACGCACTGAAGTGGAGCGACGCCTTAAAAACCAGGAACTGCGTGCCATCGTCGCCACTAGTTCACTTGAAATGGGCATTGATATCGGTAACCTTGATCAAGTGGTGCTAATGCAATCACCACCCGGCATTGCCGCTACCCTACAACGCATAGGTCGCGCCGGTCACAGTGTCGGCGAAAAAAGCCGCGGCCTGCTTTACCCAATCCATTCAGCTGACTTTGTTGAAGCCGCCGCACTTTCAGCGGCCACCATTGCACGTGACCTTGAACCCTTGAAGCCAATGACCGGCGCACTGGATATTCTGGCGCAAATTGTTATATCGATGTGCGCTACTGAAACCTGGCGCGCCGATGATCTGTATGCATTGCTCACTCAAAGCACGCCATACCAACAACTACCCCGCAACCATTTTGATCTTGTGCTTGATCTTCTGTCAGGCAGATACGCCGGCGCCCGCGTTCGCGAACTACAAGCACGCATTATTTATAATCGCATCGACGGCACAGTGGACGCCAAAAAAAGCGCACTGTTTGCGCTGTATAACTCCGGCGGCAGCATACCCGACAAGGGCTATTACCAAATTCGTCATGCAGACTCTGGCTCAAAGATTGGCGAGCTTGACGAAGAGTTTGTCTGGGAGGCTAAAACCGGTGATGTATTTTCACTAGGCACCCAGAACTGGCAGGTTACACAGATCACCCACAACGATGTATTTGTCACCAGCGCAAAAAACGGATTAGCACCACCGTTCTGGCGCGCCGAACGCTATAACCGCAGTTACCACTACGCCAGCCGGATCGGTGATTTTTTAAAACAGGCAGACACCTGGCTTGAACAACGTGAGCCGCACAAACTGACCACCCACCTATCTGAACAGCTGGCCTTTGATGAACCCGCTTGCGCAAAGCTACTTGAATACCTACAGCGGCAGCGCGAAGCAAGCAACACCGCACTGCCCCATCGCCACCATATTTTACTCGAGTGTGTCTCTACCGGCCCGGGCGGCTACCGCGGGCCTGACAATCAAAGCCAATTAATTATCCATACTACTTGGGGAGG
>JALZUX010000164.1 GCA_023301405.1 Granulosicoccaceae bacterium
ATAGCTGGCCAAAAGCGCTACATGCTAGTACTTATGTACTGACCCATTGCTAATTAAAGGATAAGCTCACATGTCGTAGGCACAATCTCACGCACTTAAATGGCCCTTGCTACGCCCACTTTCTGGACCGGCACTCGCTATCGCATAGCGAGTACTGCGCCCGCCACCGGGTTGCTTTACCAGGCATTGCTTTTTAACTAGATCAGCAAGTTCACGAGTAGCGGTGGCTTTACTGACTTTAGCAACGCTCATGTACTTACTGGCATTAATACCATCAACAAATTGCTCACCCCAGGTATCTAATAATCGGTTTAGCACTTTTATTTGCCGGTCTGTCAGTGCCGTCTGCGCGTGTTGTTGCCAGAACCGCGTTTTGCCAATGACTCTTTCAAAACGCATTTGTCCCTGCTGCATGGCCTCAATTAATACCGTCAGAAACCATTCAAGCCAACTTGTGATATCAAGAGTTGAGCGCTGACTTAACTCAAGTGTATCGTAGTACTGCTGACGCCTGGTCATGATGGCCGCACTGTGTGAGTAATAACGAATACTGGTATCCTCCGCCTGCGCCAAAGCACGATCAGTTAATGCTCTGGTCACTCTGCCATTGCCGTCATCAAAAGGATGCAGCGTGACAAACCATAAGTGTGCGATAGCTGCACGCACCGACATATCGAGCGAGTCCGGTGGCTGATTAAACCAGTGTATAAATCTTTGTAGTTCGGCATCAAGAGTATCGCGTGGTGGCGCTTCAAAATGTACGGTTGGGCGGTCAAGACGACCGGAAATCACCTGCATGGGTTGTTCACTTCGAAGCTGACCAATCCCCAGGGTATGATTTGCCTCCGGGTCCGGAAACAATGCTGACTGCCACTGACAAAGTACTATTAGATTTATTTCACGTTCAGGCTGCATAGTCGCTTCAATCAATAGCGCCGCCAGCGCATCGGTCTGAATCGAACCTTTAACCTGCCCCGCGTTATCCATTCCCAAACGGTTTATTACCGACGACCTCACCGACTCTAGGTTTAGCGTTTCCCCTTCTATTTCACTGGTGCGCAAAGCGTTTTGCACCAACGCGTCTAGCTGAGCCTTTTGCGCTTCTCCTGACTGTGATTTACTGATGAAGGTATGACTGGCCAATAAATGCTTCTGATGCTGCGCAATCGTATCCAGCAGTGGCCTAAGGACAGGTTCCTGCCAGTGAAATGCGGGCGTATCGCCGCTTTGCCAATCATCGAGCTGCCAAATGTACATACGTTTTATCCACCCTGGTCAGGTTTATGAGCCGAATGAAGCTCATTAACCGGCTCATATTTTGAGCCGAATAATAGACCCGATTCGGCTCAAACGCCAGCTTTCAGCGTCGAGCGAGCCATGGCGTCACCCTGCGTACAGATATCAGACATCAAATCCAGCCAATACCCAGCTTTTGGTCCATCGATTACCAGCCTAAAATCGCTGTATGACGCGACTGTCAGGGACTACCACCAATGCAGCGGCAAAACACATCACAGCCATCAACGGGCTGAATCCACTAAATCCAATTCCCGCGTATAACCAACCACCTACCAGCGCCGCTGTAAGCCAACCGATACTGGCAATCGAACTGTTCATGCCCATTACTACACCACGGGCATCTGACGGCACCTCGGCCAGAGCGGCAAGCAAAGAAGGTCGCGCTAAAGCATTAAAAAACGCGAACACAACGCTGATTGCCACCGTTATCTGTAGGCCCGGCTGCCAGAGAAACCAAGGGATCGCCACCACACCGGCGATACTCAATGCCACGGCAAAATTAATTCGACGGTAGGGCAGTCGATCTGCCACCTGCCCGCCCACCAGCGTCCCGACAATATTGCCTAGGGCAAACCCCACCAGTGGCAGCGCCACCGCTTGAATAGGAAGCTCGTAGGCAGTGCGCAAATACGCCGCATAATAAAATGCAGCCAGCCCAAATGACACTCTTTCAGCGATCAAAGCCAGAAACAATCTAATCACAGGCCCCGTCATTGCGTCCTTCAGTGTGGTTCGACGACCGCCATCGCCAGCCGGCTTCACTGTGGCGATCGGCGCACCACTCAAGCCCACCACCATTGAACAGACAGCAACTAACGCTAACCCAGCCAGTCCGATGTGAATACCACGCCACCCTACAATCCCGCCCAACCACGCCGCCATCGGCACACCAAAAAGAAGCGTCAGCGATTGTCCGCTCATCACATAGCCAAACGCTCTGCCGTGGTGTGAGCTATGCGTGCGCAACGACACCTCTGACATGGTTGTGGTGGTAAAAGCACCGCAACAGATACCGCCAAATACAACCAGTACCACAAGCGCTGCGTAGGATTGCACGTAGGCCACCATAAACATCGTCATAGCCAGCAAGGCCGGAGACGCTATTAAAAACACACGCCGCCCCACGCGATCAGATAACGCTCCGGCGACATACGACGAAATTCCCCAACTGGCTGCGGTAATGCCAAACAAATTAGCAACCGCCGGAAGGGAGGTATTCAGATCAGCGGCGATATCTGGCAGAAAAGGTGCCCGGGTACTGCCAGTAGCCGTTGCGGCAAACATACCAATGCACCCAGCTGCCACAAGGCGCCAAGGCATTGAATTCGGTGATGACATCTAAGCGTCCGGTTTTGGCCATGAGCACTGCAGGCTATCAATAGGTGGCTGTCCAAGAACAGTCACCTGGGTGGCTGTCCGAGAACTAGGGTCTTGAGCTCCGGTGTGAGATTTTGAGTCAGGTATTTCGATCAAGAGAGGCGAATAGTCATTCTTCTTTAACGAAATTGATCGCAATAGCTGGCCAAAAGACCGCGCCCGCAGTAGATCATAGTTCTCAGATAGCCACCTAATGGGTCAGGTTTACACATGCACTTACGGCTGTCCATAAAATAGTGAATCTCGCACTCGGCGATTTTTCAACACATTGATGGCCCCAGCCGCTATCCGGATTATACCTGCAAGACTTGGCGGTCTTACACGACCTGTTGAAGTACCTACAGAACAAAAAAACACTCTCAAAACAAATTGACTACGATGAAGCTTACGCAGAATTCATCTACGACAAAAAATCGACTTTAAGGATGTGATGATCATTGCCTGATGAACAGCTTTTACGATTAATTGCACGCACTAAGCGTTTTATAAAAGCAACAACAGACAACCATTAATCCTTCCATTGTGCACCACAGTTGGTCCAACAATACTAAAAGAATTTGGCAAAGCGTTGCATTAAAAATATTCTAATTGCGAAACGCTAAAGGGAAATGCAAAACACCTGTAGTATTGTGGGTCTGTCGACAGTTACCGCAACTGCTGACTAGTTGCCGCCTTCGATAGGAGTATTACAGCCATGGGGATTAAAAGAAAAATAAAGCGCTTTCGCTACTATTGTAGCTGGCGATACCCTAAGCTATTCGGTCTAGCACAAAAGCTGGCCTTTCCGTTAGAAGTCTCCATTCTTTGCATAACGCTGTACATGGGCGTTAAGTTTTACCAGCAACATTATTCATTCGAAGCAAAAACACAAGCCCATCAATTTGAACAAACAAATACTGTCCGCGAAGCCACTCGTTTAGCGCTTAACACAGAAAGTCCTTTTCCAGCATCACAAGATAAAACACTCACCGCCGCAGGCACTACCATTCAGGTCAAACGCCGGCAACACGATGACCAGGCAGTTTTATCTAAGCCCTCACAACAAGACGAAGATTCACTATCTGTTGTCACGAACACTAAAAGTTCGAATCCGAAAAGAGAAAGCGAGTTATTCGATAGCGAATGGATTCTTAATCAAAATACCAATAACTTCACCATTCAACTCGCCAGTTCAAACGACAGGGCAAAACTAAAAAACTATGCGCTAGACCTACCAGTGACAATCCCGCTGGTCATTTATCCATCTAGAATATCAACCGACGGCAACATAACTTACGGATTATCAGCCGGGGTGTTTAAATCGAATGAAGAAGCCCTCAGCGCACTGGCTACTTTGCCGGAAGCCTTAGGAGAGTACGGCTTATGGGTTCGAAAAATCGCTGACATCAGCACTCAGATTTCCGCACTGGATTTAAAGCCCTAGGTGGCTGCCTGAGAACTATGATCTACTGCGGGCGCGGTCTTT
>JALZUX010000165.1 GCA_023301405.1 Granulosicoccaceae bacterium
GGTTCATGGAGTCGCAGTGTCATACAGCAAAGCCAGTTGATGCAGTTTGCCGGTGACATCTGGCCAATACATCCACACCATGATGAAATTTGCGGCCTGAAGAGTTACCGCTGTGTGGCGGATTTACCGGCGGCTCCTGACGCTGTGTTTGTTGGTGTTAATCGTCATGCAACAATCGACATCGTAAAGCAATTAGCTGAACGTGGCGCGGGCAGCGCTGTTTGCTTTGCGTCTGGTTTTAGCGAATCTTCAGCCGAGGACGATGCAGGTGAAGCGCTGCAGCAACAATTGGTACAAGCCGCTGGCACCATGCCCGTGTTAGGCCCTAATTGCTATGGGCTAATTAACTATCTTGATGGTGCGTTACTGTGGCCGGATCAGCATGGCGGCCAACGAGTTTCAAGTGGTGTAGCAATCATCACCCAGTCATCGAACATCGCCATTAACATGACAATGCAGCGGCGAGCATTGCCAGTAGCTTACGTGATCACTGCAGGTAATCAGGCTCAAACCAGTATAGCGGCGATGGGGTTGGCGCTGCTTGAAGATGATCGTGTAACCGCTCTGGGTTTACATATTGAAGGGTTGGCTGATATTGCAGGCTTTGAAGCGCTGGCGGCTAAGGCGCACCGGCTTGGCAAAGGTATTGTAGCGATTAAAGTAGGGCGCTCTGTAAGGGCACAGACGGCCATGGTATCGCACACCAATTCACTGTCTGGCAGTGATGCGGCATCAGACGCCTTGTTTAAGCGCTTGGGTATTGCCCGTGTTGATTCCGTTCCGGTGTTACTCGAGGCGCTAAAGTTGTGTCATCTATTTGGACGATTGCCGGGTAATGCTATTGCGTCGATGAGTTGTTCCGGTGGTGAGGCCGGGCTAATGGCCGATGCCGTGCAAGGGCGTGACTTACACTACGCAGAATTAAAACCCGTCCAGTGGCAAGAGTTACGTGACGTGTTGGGACCTATGGTCGCGCTGGCTAATCCGCTCGACTATCACACGTATATCTGGAACGATCTTGAAAAAATGACGGCAACGTTTGCCGCGATGTTGCGCGACGGCGCTGACCTGACATTTTTAGTCATCGATTTTCCACGCGATGATCGCTGTGAATACGATAGTTGGAAGGTGGCTGTGGCGGCCTTGGTTAGCGCCCGTGATATCACTGGTGCACGGGTTGCTTTGTTGGCGAGTATGCATGAAAACATGCCGGAGTCTATCGCCACTAATCTGTTTGACCAGGGGATTCTTTGTTTTTCTAGTATCGACGAAGCTTTGGATGCCACGTTGGCAGCAGCAACAGTGGGCAGCGTGCCGCAGACCAATGCTTTGCCAGTATTGATTGCGGTGGCTGCTGATGGTGAAGCGCAATTGCTTTCAGAAGCTGAAGCTAAATCAGTGTTAGTGACAGCAGGGTTAAGCGTACCTGAATCCTTGTTGGTCAGCAGTGCAGTACAGGCGGTGGCAGCCGCTGAGCAGATTGGTTTTCCACTGGTGGCGAAGGTATCAGGCATTGCCCATAAGACCGAAGCTGGCGGAGTGTTGTTGAATTTAAATACAACGCAAGACATAAGTAACGCTGCAGATAATCTATTGCAGATCAGTGATTCAATACTAATTGAACGTTTTATTGCTGATTCAGTTGCCGAGTTATTGATCGGCGTGGTTCGGGAGCCAGACGACTCATTCCTGCTGACAATGGGGGCAGGTGGTATGCTGACAGAGCTCATGAAAGATAGCGTGAGCTTGTTGCTGCCGGTGACTGAGGTTCAGATTAGCGATGCGCTGAAGTCTTTGAAAGTCTGCGTGCTGTTGAATGGCTATCGGGGAAAGCAGAGCGCTGACCTCGACTCTATCATTGATGCCGTGTTAGCACTTTGCCATTTTGTACAAACCAATGCTGCCGCCGTTGACGAAATAGAAATTAATCCTTTAGTTTGCTTGCCGCATACAACCGCGGTGGCGGATGCACTAATTCGAATGAGAGAAATTTAATGACTTCATCTGACAACCCGATCAAGACCCGGCGCGAAGGCCATATCCTAGAGGTGACTCTTGATCGACCGAAGGCCAATGCTATTGATCTTGCGACCAGTAAGGTCATGGGCCAGGTGTTTATGGACTTCCGTGATGATGCGCAATTGCGGGTCGCGATCCTACGCGCTGAAGGCGACAAGTTCTTTTGCCCCGGTTGGGACTTAAAAGCCGCGGCGGATGGCGATGAAGTTGATGGTGATTACGGCGTGGGTGGTTTTGGCGGTTTGCAAGAGTTGGGTAATCTTAACAAACCAGTGATCTGTGCAGTAAATGGTATTTGTTGTGGTGGCGGACTTGAACTTGCGTTGTCGACCGATTTAATCATGGCCTCTGAAACGGCAAGTTTTGCGTTGCCTGAAATTCGCTCTGGTACGGTGGCAGATGCCGCTTCAGTAAAGCTGCCTAAACGCATTCCCTACCATGTAGCGATGGACTTACTGTTAACCGGGCGCTGGTTTGATGTAGAAGAAGCGAAGCAGTGGGGGTTGGTTAAAGAAATCTGTAAGCCGGAAGAACTACTGGATAAAACATGGGAGCTTGCGCGGTTGTTAGCGTCTGGGCCGCCACTGGTTTATGCGGCTATTAAAGAGGTAGTTCGTGAGGCTGAAGACATGAAATTTCAGGACGCGTTAAATAAAATCTCCAAGCGCCAGTTAGTCAGTGTTGATCGCCTGTATAGCTCGGAAGATCAACTTGAAGGGGCAAGGGCATTTGCCGAAAAGCGCGATCCTGTCTGGCAGGGGAAGTAGGTTTGATACATAGTCGGTTGCGCTTTCATTCCTACCCGAGGATGGAAGCTAAATAACCTTAGCTTGATATCATTGGGACAGGCAACGGCAAGACAGTTGCCTGATCGATGCCTGCCCCGTTTATCAATCGATTAATATCATGAGCAACTGACAGATAATCGCGTGCCGGCACCATTGGCCACGGGCACTTGAATCAGGGTAACAAGGCCATTGCTGTCCACTGTCTGGTTACCGGAACCTGCCAATTGTCCATTGCTGATCTGTATTGCCGTCCAGCTACAAGCGCTGCCCACGGATGGCTTGAAGCTCTGTGTATTGCGAGGCGTCACATCAACGGTTTGGAAAGTCGCTAGTGATCGAAGCGTGACCTCATATTTAGTGGACTGATCGACGATCGGCGCGCCGAATGCATAGTGTGGCACTGCCCACTCAAGGTTGGTTTGGTAGTTGTCATCGCCATCGAGTGGGGGATCAATGCGACCTGAGCCGGTAGCATTATGCAGTGCTGGAAAACTAAGTGTATTCGGGTAGCGCCAAGTGGATGTTACAAATTCAAACAGGTTACCGTTGACGGCAGAGAAACCCTGCCACATATGATCGACACCGGCTTTCGCTGTCGCTGCATAGGCTACTTTGCCATCTCTCATTGCTGCAAAGGTGGGACGACCCTGTGTTTGCCACTGTATAGTGTTATCCGCTTTGCCAAAGTCCATTATTAAATAGGCGAAGTCATCACCGATGCGACGACGTACCTGGGCGTGGTGATTCATCCAGTCCCAAACACCTGTTTGTTGATTGCCGCCTAGTCCGTAGCGCTGAATCGACTCAGAGAAAAGACCACCGTTCACGATCGGAAGGTTACTGTCGCGGATGCCGAAAAGACGGTTAAAGTTATCATTAAACGGTTCACTTGTACCGTAGTTCATCATCGGTTGACTGGCGTAGATGGCGGTAAATACCGATGGATAGTGCAAGCCAAAGCTAACGGCGCCTGATGCCCCCATTGAGTTACCAAAGGCGTGAATCAGGTTTGTGTCGACGTTGAAGTCTGGATCGTCAATGACTTCCTGCAGCGCTTTCATCACTCGCTGCTGAGTAAAATTTTCAATAGTGCCACTAGTGGGAATGTCTCCGTCGCGCTGATAATCATGATCGCTTGAGTGACCATACCACCAGGTGTGGAAGGTGCCTTGATCCAAACCGGGGTCAATTGGAATCAGCTGAATGACTTGCCCTTGAAAAGGCGTTTCTGCTGGAATTCCCGGTAGAGCACTAAAGGCATGTAGCTCAACTTGCAGCGGATAGGAACGTAGAGGATCGTAGTCAAAGGGAAGTGCCACGTAGTAGTTAAAAGCATAACCGTTTAGTGTTGGATTCCAATTTTGATAGTCCATGTACTGTGTGTAAAGGCGGTTCTTGTCACCGGCGGTTGCTAATACTGGTTGCGGTGTAGCAGGCGACTCTGTCACTGAACCATTATTCTGACCCGAGATAATGGTGGTGTTTTCTAATCCGTTTAATACTGTAGTCAATGCGTAGTGCGCTGTGCCTGAGTTTTCAGTGGTGTGCACAAACAACCCGGTGTTGTCTGATAATGGCGCGCCCAGTTCATCGATAACAAAATGAGTTGGAATACTAAAGACCGCGTTTTTATTAACACTGGTATCACTGCCAAGCGGGCCCCATCGGTTGGTCAATTGTGTGGCAGATCTTAGGTTGTCAGAAGTGATCGGCTGGTCGTGACGGTAGACGTGGTAATCGACACTTGGGTCAAGCTCATTCCAGGTAACGAATGTTTGTCCACTGCGATGTTGTAGTTCAAGCCCGGATGCTGCGTCCGGTAAAACCCCTGTGTTATCTGGCACGGTGTCAGTGC
>JALZUX010000166.1 GCA_023301405.1 Granulosicoccaceae bacterium
AGTCTGTGTGCGCTTGTGGCGCTGTGCGTAGCGTTACCCTTTTTTCGGGCTGCACAGGGTGTATTGGTCACTCTAGGTGTTGCTGTAGTAATTATCGCCTTGTTTTTAATTTACCCGCCAATTAAACAAGTGGACGACCCCGGTCTGGGTTTTGGACGGCTGATGGTTGGTTTGGCTGTGACTTTATTAATTTTTTTATTAGCGCGCGCCGTAATTTTATTTTTGCGTCGGCGCAAAGTTAATGGTTTTCTTCGGCAATATATTCCCTCGCAGTTGTTTCAGCATTACATGCAACACCCGGATGATATTGGTATTGTGGGTGAATCAAGAAACATGACTATTATGTTCTGTGACATCAAGCGTTTTACGGCGATATCTGAAAGGCTGGACCCTGAGTTACTGCCAGAATGGTTGAACCGTTACTTCGATGCCGTTAGCGAGGTCGTTGTGAGTCATGGAGGCACTGTTGATAAATATATCGGTGATTGTGTGATGGCCTTTTGGGGTGCGCCGGTTCGAAGTGAAACGCACGCCCACGATGCATTGAGAGCAGCACGTGAAATTTTGCTTGTTCTTGAAACGTTATCTGATCAACTGGTGGCAGAAGGGTGGCCGCCAATGGCAGTGGGTATTGGAGTGTCGACAGGGTATGCGAATGTCGGGCATCTTGGCTCGCGGGAGCGAATGACTTATACCGTAGTTGGTGATGCTGTGAATACGGCTGATCGGTTGCAGCGATGCACCAGTTTTTATAATTTGTCGCTAGTGGTTAATGACACAGCTACAGAAAATGTGCCCGAGTTTCTATTTCGCGAACTCGATACTGTGCATGTGAAAGGACGTCAAAGGTTTGTAAGAATTTTCCAGCCGGTTTGCCATCAGGATGAAGCGATTCCAAACACACACCGAAAATTGCAATTACATCGCAAAGCGATGCAATTTTATCGACGAGGTATGTGGGAAGATGCTGAGACTCTGTTCAGGCTGTTGAGTGAAGAAACTCAGGAGGTCGCTTTTTACAAAAAGTATATTGAGCGGATGGTGAATATTCGGCTATCTGAACCCACCGACGGTACAAATTACATCGTCGACTTTACTCAGAAAATTGGTTAGCTTTTACTGAAGGCTCAGCGCAATTTTTTTACCGTGCATTTTACCCATTGGTCTGCAATGTATCTTTCCTGTGGATTGAAGAGCGATTTGTAGGTCATTTTTTGGCTTTCTGCTATCCAATAACCCAGGTACAAATAAGGCATAGACAGTTGTTGGGTTAAAGCGATTTGCATCATGATGGCAGTGGTGCCAAGGCTTCGTTTTTCATAGTCGGGGTCAAAAAATGTATAAACAGCTGACAAGCCTGTGCTCATGTGGTCGGTGACAGCGACACACAATAATTTGCCATTGAGTCTTAGTTCACAGAAAAGGCTATCGCACCAATCACTGATTAAAAAACGCTCAAAATCAACAGAGGTTGGGTTGTCCATACCGGAGTCTTTGTGGCGATGATTTAGATATTTCTCATATAGTTGGAAATATTCGTCGCTGTAAGAAGCTTTAGAGACATGTGTGGTTAAATCAAGATTTTTACTTTGTGCGCGTTTCTGAGATCGCTTCGGTTGGAATTGCTCTACTGGTACTCTGACCGAGATGCATTTTTGGCAGGTATCACAGTGTGGTCGATATATATGATGGCCTGAACGACGAAAACCTTTTTGAATTAGCTGGTTATACATACCCATGGTTGGCGTACTAAGCGGATCTGCATAGATATTGCGCGATGTGTGGTCCTGCAGGTAACTGCAGGGTTCCGGTGGTGATTGGAATAGTACTATTTGAGATTTATGTTGCATCGCATGCAGTGTAAATTAAATTTCATGTGAAAAATGCTAATTGGTGCGCTGGTTTGTATTGAGTTACCTAAAATAGTTTGGATTAAAAGGGCACAGGTGAAATCAGTTGCTGATTGACGATGACTTTTTAAGAAAAAGCGGCTATTTGTTGACCATATTCACGCAATTGCCTGATCATATCCGAGTTTTTTTTGCCATTTTCACTGGCTTGTAGTTGATTAAGTGATTCTTCGTATTCGTGAATGGTTCTGAACCCCTCATCGCCATTATGCACTCGACTGCGGCAGAACCGTTGCCATTTCTTTTTGTCTTGCGCTGTAAGTTGCGCGGGATGGTTTCGTGCTAAAAAGCGAAAAAGTATTTCGTTTAAGCGTGTGTCCTCAAAAGCCAGGCCGACGGGGATCGGCTTGCCCGTCGACAGTAACCTTTGCAGCTCATCCATGATTTTCTTGTCTTGTTGGCTGGCGAATTTTCCTGAGTATAAAGTGAGTTCAGGGTCATTTGCATTAGGGTAGTCTCGACTGGCGAATGCCCAGGCCAATTTTTCCAATACCTGCGGGTTGGCAATTAACTGTTCGCGGTACTCCAGAGCCTGGTTAACATCAAGTTTAAGTCTATCTGTGTTCTCTTTGTTCAGGGTTGAAAGTGGTGCAACCACCGGGCACTTATTTTTGTGCACCGTCTTGACGGCGATACGCTCAACGCCCTCCGGTAATTCAGTGGTCCGAGTAAATAGTCGTTCAGCGACTTGTTCTTTTGATAGGTTGATTAAGTCGGTGGGATCAATTCGTAAGTCGTAAACTAAAATTCCGTTTGCATTGGACGGGTGTGGACCAAGAGGCATTACAATAGAGGTATGGCCGATGCTGGCGGGGTACATTCCAGATACATGCAGTGCTGCTGGCTTGTGGATCATGTTCAGCAGTTGTGCAACATTTTGCTTGGTTCGGGCGCTGAAGGCATACTCAAATAGTTTGGGCTGTTTTTGTTTAAGTAGCCTTGCCACGGCAATCGTTGCATCTACATCAGCTAGGGCATCATGCGCGTTGCCATGTGAAATGCCGTTCGCTTTTGTCAGCAGTTCAAGTTTGTTGGTTGCTTTGCCATCGGTATCGAATGGCCATTCTATGCCATCTGGCCGAAGTGCTCTTGCCAGGCGAACAACGTCAATTAGATCCCACCGTGAATTGCCGTTTTGCCATTCCCGCGCGTAGGGGTCAAATAGGTTTCTGAAAAAAAGCTGGCGACTGAATTCATCGTCGAATCGAATGCTATTATAGCCAACAGTGCAGGTGGCGGGGCGCGCCATTTGCGCTTGCACAGCGGTGGCAAATTCCCATTCGGAAAGGCCATTAAGGTTGGCTATTTGAGGGACTACGCCGTGTACGACACAAGATTCGGGGTCTGGTAGGTAATCTTCCGTCTGGCGACAGTAGATCATAATGCGATCATCGATCTCTTGCAGATTGTGGTCGGTACGAATAGCCGCAAACTGCACTGGCCTTTCGCGTGTGGCATCCCGCCCGAATGTTTCATAGTCGTGCCAGAGGAATGTCCCTGTGTTCATAGGTTTACCACTTCAGGTCATCGGGGACCTTGTAATCTGCGTAAGCAGTGTCGGTGGATTTCAACTCGGCATTATCTTCAGCGTCTGCATCTGTGTTAAACACACTCCACTGCGGATTAATTTCTTTGATGGTGGCGGCGGTGGCAAGGGGCACAAGGTAGGTGTCACCGTTAAGACGGGTAACGGCCACTGACCGCTCAGCCAATTGCTTATGCATTTCCTCGTTAACGTAGAGCTCGCGAATTCGCTTTTCTACAAGATAGCGATAAACGACTTCGCCTTTCCAATTTTCCAGTTTGTTTTCGTCAATCAGTGTTTTGATTTGCGCTTTAAGCTTTTTGCGCTCTTCGATGGCTTGGAGGGCTTCGGCGCTGTGTGTCGCATTACCAGCGCTTTTGCTTTTGCCATTGCCGCCGGGTTTACTGCCGGATTTACCGGTAGGTGGGCGATTAGCGGCGGGTGCTGACGAGTGTTGTTGCTTGTGGCGTGGTTTACTTTTATCGCCGGTTTTCTTCCCCCTGGCTTGTTGTTTTTTGGGGGCGTGAGGACGCGATTTGCGTTTTTCCTCTTTTTTGGGCGCTTCATAGCCCGCAGCGATCAGTTGATCGCGTAGTGAATCAGCCATTGCGCTCTCTTACACCGGTATTCATTTTCATATACAGCATGGGTGGTAAATAGTAATCATCAGTAAAGATGTTCTGCCGAGTATACCGCCAGAACCGTTGCATTTCAGGCCCTACCTTACCAGCTGTTAGCGGGTATGGTCATGTTTTCCGTCATTGTTGCTGAAAAAAAGTGCAAAAGATATCACCAGGAACACCACAAACAGGCCCAAGGTAAGCTCTGGTATGGACAGTCCGAAAAGTTGCCATTTAATATCAGCGCATTCGCCAGAGCCATTCAGAATGGTGTCTAAAAATCTGGCAAACGGTAGGCTGTCGAGCATATACCAGAAACCGGCACCGCATTCAGGTACCTGATCGGGTGGCAGGTTTTGCAGCCAGATGTGTCGCGCGCAGATGGCAATTCCGGTGATTGAAAGCAGGGCGGTAATAACTCCGTATATCCGGCTACCGGTTTGAGCCGGATTCTGCAGCAGCGCCAGCAAGAAAATGATACCCAGTCCGATTACGACTGTGCGATCAAGGATGCATAGCGGACAAGGTTCAAGCTCTTCAGTTAACTGCAAATAACCAATGGCAAAAGCCATTGAGGCGATGGCGAGTAACAGCCCTATCAGGCTGATCTTTCTGGGTGTGAACATTTATGTGTTCCTGAGGATAGCTGCGGTAAAGATCTAAAACATCATTGTAGGCGATTTTTATCCGGCTGACAGCAGAGTAGTTGATTTGTGGCGGGTTAATAGAGTGGCGGTTGTGGCTTGCTGCGGGGCAATGCACGTATAATGGCTGAGTAAGATTAACGCGCTGTCTGTTAGCGTGAACAATGTGCTGATCTACTAAGAAATACACTATTGATTGACCAACTAAAAACTCAGATCCCGTATCTGATTGAAGATTCAGAGCTTCAGCAGCTAAAAGATTTTGCCGGTGAGCTGGCAGAGAGCGCACGTAGTGAAATACTGCCGTATTTCCGAGTGTCTGTTGTGGTCGAAGACAAAGGTTCCCCGAGTCAGTTTGACCCAGTCACCATAGCCGATAAAGCCGCAGAGACTGCGATGCGCAGAATTATAAAAGAACAATACCCCCAGCATGGCATCTTAGGGGAAGAGCACGGTTATCAAGCTGGTGATGTCAATTTAACATGGGTCCTTGACCCGATAGACGGTACCCGTGCTTTTATCACAGGCCTGCCATTGTGGGGGGTCTTGATTGCCCTGTTTGATGGCCAGCGACCCGTGTTGGGTGTGATGGATCAGCCCGTCCTGCAGGAGCGCTATATTGGTGATAGCCAAAAATCTGTGTGTGTGAGCCACGGCAAAGAAACTGTGTTGCACACACGGGGCTGCAACAATCTGGCGGATGCAATCATGATGACGACCAGTCTTGATATGTTTGTTACCGAACCCGAGCGGCTGGCGTATAAAAACCTGACGGATCAGCTTCGAATGAGTCGATTCGGTGGTGATTGCTATGCCTATTGCATGCTGGCCAGTGGTTTCGTTGATCTGGTGGTTGAAGCTGATCTACAGCCATATGATATTCAAGCGCTGATACCTATCGTTGAAGGCGCCGGTGGAGTAGTGACAAACTGGCGGGGAGATCCAGCGATTGCAGGAGGGCAGGTAATCGCCGCAGGGACGGCAGAGCTGCATAGGCAAGCTCTGGAGTTTTTACGCAGTGCTGCCAGCTGACACTTACTGATCAATTAGAAAGTCGTGAATTATTTTATACACTACATCTGGTTTTTCACTTTGGGGCCAGTGACCAGCACCGCCAATAGCTTTTAGTTTTGCCCCTGGAAACAACGCTACTAAGCCCGCCTGATCGCTTGTCTGTAGGTAATCTGATTCCCCACCTTTTATAAAAAGGGTCGGCTCGTGTCGCGGTTCTGTTGTCGGTGCAATGGCAGCTGCAATGTCATCGTAGCCCTTCACAATGGCATCAAGGTTAATACGCAACTCATAGTGACCTGAATCTGTGCGTTGAAGGTTTTTAAGTAGAAAGGATCGAGTGGCAGTGTTTTCTACCGTGGTTGCCAATAGCGTGTCGGCAGCGCGGCGTGATTCTAATAACTTGTTTGCGCCTGCTGCCTGCAGTTCTCCCATGCCTTCAAGGATGGCTGCGTGATGATGTGGGTATTGTTTCGGGCCGATATCGACAATGATCAACTTCTTTATTACTGATGGATGTGTCAACGCCAGTTGCATTGCTGTTTTGCCACCCATAGAGTGCCCCAGTAAATGAAAACTACTCAGTCCTGATTGTTCGCAGGTGTGAATGACATCGGCCGCCATTGCCGGATAGTTCATGACCGGGGAATGCGGTGAGTCGCCGTGGTTGCGTAAATCCATGCAGTGAACGGTGAAGTCAGGTGCCAGCTTTTTAGCCTGACTGCGCCAGTTTTCACCGCTACCGAACAGGCCGTGTAGAATCACCAGGTCAGGCCCGGTGCCAATGGTCTCGTTGTAGAGCCTGATGGCAGATGGTAGGGATGCGGGGTCTGTCATATTCATGCATTCGTTTCATTACTTTAACTCGATGCCACAGTATAATCAGTAAAATCGAGTCAACTACGCCTTTTTAATATAGGCTTCACAATACCAAGCTGCAGAGATTTGCGGTGTTTCGGAGAAAGTGTCCTTGTACACAACTGCTCGCAACCGACTTGAGTCGGTGTATAAGAAGTGCAGCACCAGGCCTTTACGTGGTCGCATGGTTGGCGTTGAAAAAGAGTGTTTGCGGGTGGCGGCTGATGGAACGCTTTCAACACTTGATCACCCGTCTGCGTTAGGTTCTGCGCTAACTCATTCCTCGATTACCACTGATTTTTCAGAGGCGTTATTAGAAATCGTCACCCCGCCTTTCAAAGACATGGGTGATACCTTGGAATGCTTGTCAGAAACACAAAATTTTGTGTACTCCAAATTGCCGGCTGATGAGCTGTTGTGGGCCACAAGCATGCCGTGTGGTTTAAACGCTGATTGCGATGTACCGATTGGTCGATATGGCTCGTCGAATATTGGTCGCATGAAGCATATATATCGCCGAGGTCTCGGTTTGCGTTACGGTCGTAAAATGCAGGCAATCGCCGGTGTTCACTACAACTACTCTTACCCTGATACATTTTGGGAGTTAATGGCTGAAGTCGAGGGCGAAATTGCCGTGACTCCGGATTTTGTCTCGCGACAGTATTTTGCATTGGTCAGAAACATCCTGAGATTTGGTTGGCTTATCCCTTATTTGTTCGGCGCGTCACCAGCGGTTTGTGGCAGTTTTTTCGGTAATCAAACTCCTCCTGATCGCATGCATAAGCTGGCTAAAAACACGCTTTATGAGCCTTTTGCTACTTCGCTTCGAATGGGTGATATCGGGTATCAGAATAACCGCGAAGAATCAGAAACTATTGTTGCTGATTACAATAGTCTGGATGCCTATGTTGAATTTCTGCAAAGGGCGATCAGTCAGCCTTCAAACCGATATAACAAGTTAGGGCTGCGAAATGCAGATGGTGAATACCAGCAGTTAAATACCAATTTGCTGCAAATTGAAAATGAATATTATAGTTCTATTCGACCCAAGCAAATCGCCCGGCCCAATGAAATGCCTTCAATCGCATTGGCTCAGCGTGGGGTCCAGTACGTTGAACTGCGTTCGCTTGATGTCAATGCCTACGATCCGTTAGGTATTAACGATGAGCAACTGCGCTTTGTAGAGTCTTTCATGCTCTTTTGTATGTTATGCGAAAGCCCGCCAGTCACCCCAAAGGAGCAGGTGGAGATAAAGTTCAATCAATTGGCGGTCGCCCATCGTGGGCGAGATCCTGACTTAAAATTGCAACGTGGTGGTAAAGAAATACCCCTTCGTCAATGGGGTGCAGAGATTCTGGATGTAGTGGGTGAAATGTGTGATCTTCTCGATGAAGAAGGCAAGCCCAAGCTCTACTGCAATTCACTGTCGCAACAACTGGCGAAACTATACGAACCAAGCAACACGCCTTCCGGAAAAATGTTGCACGAACTGCAAAGTAACGATGAAGATTTCTTCTCGTTTGGTTTACGAAAATCCAAGGAGCATCGTGATTGGTACCAGTCCTGTCCTTTGACAGCACAGGCAACTGAAAAACTTGAAGCAAAGGTACAGGAATCGATCACCAGACAAACCGAAATCGAAGCCTCTGATACGCTGTCGTTTGATGAGTTTCTGCAAGATTATAATGCCCAACTGGAAGCCAATACTTGAACATTGAAGATCATGATTCAACGCAAATTACCGGAGTAATACTGGCCGGTGGGATGGGGCGGCGAATGAATGGTGTCGACAAGGGTTTGGTACTACTTAATGGTCGCCAAATGATTAGCTATGTTATTGAAACCTTGAAACCACACGTGCATGAAGTCGTGGTGAATGCCAACCGCAATATTGACCAGTATCAACAGTTTGGCGCAACGGTAGTTGCCGATAGCACTGAAGGGTATCAAGGACCTTTGGCGGGTGTTGAAGCAGGCATAGCTCAGGCAAAAACACCGTGGATCTACACGTGCCCCTGCGACTCACCGCTTCAGTCAGCGTTGCTTTTACCCCATATGTGGCAGCAGATAAAAAACACCGATGCTACCATTGGGGTGGCGTTTGATGGTGAGCGCACCCATCCGGTGTTCAGTTTGTTGCAGGTAAGCCTTCTGGGGAGTTTGCGGTCTTATCTTGCCGGGGGTGATCGGAAGATCGACCGTTGGTTTGAACAGCATAAACTACTGACTATTGATTGCAGTAAATACGCGGCCAGCTTCGTTAACATTAATACTGAAGAGGAGCTTGTCGATGTTGGGATTAATTTAAATGAAAGTTAAGCAGATGTGCAGCTCAATAATGGGCAAAAAAGACAGCTAATGAATTTAATCAGCGCTCTATCTTCGGAAAATAAAAATGGCTATTGAAAAACAGCCCTCCTGTGATGATGACGTTGAACCTGCGTTATTACCGGTAGAAATTGCCTTGCAACGCATCGCGCAGCAGGTCGTTCCGTTGAGCGCATCATGCAGCGATGACATCGAAGATATATTGCTGCGCGAGACTTTGGATCGAATAGTAGCGCTTGATATCCGATCACCTATTGATGTGCCGTCGTACACCAATAGCGCAATGGATGGCTACGCGGTAAACAGTGCAGATATACCTGCAAGCGGCGAAATAACCCTAACCGTACTCGGCACTGCGTGGGCCGGCAGGCCGCTTGACGTCAACGTTGAACGCGGTCAGGCGGTGCGAATAATGACAGGCGGGATGATGCCGCCGGGCACCGATACGGTAATCATTCAAGAGCACGTACAGGCACATCAAAGTGAAAATGTTGTTAGTGAAATCACTATTGATGGCACCACCGCAGCCGGGCGTAATGTCCGATTAGCTGGTGAGGACATCTGCCGCGGTGATGTCATCGTAAGTCCGGGTACTTTGGTTACTTCTGCACACGTTGGTCTGATCGCGTCGTTGGGGATTGATCGTGTCACTGTTTTTCGTCGGCTTAAAGTGGCCTTTTTTAGTACCGGGGATGAGCTGCGCCCACTGGAGACTCATGCGGGAAAAACCCTAGGACCCGGAGAACTATTCGATAGTAACCGCCACACGTTGTTCGCCATGTTAACAAGGCTTGGCGTAGAAACCATTGATTTGGGCGTTATCGCCGATACCGCAGAAGCGACTAAGGCGGCTTTTCGTCAGGCATCTACGAGTGCTGATTTAATTATCTCATCGGGTGGTGTATCTGCCGGTCAGGCTGATTTCGTCAGCGCTACTTTGGCAGAGTTGGGAGAGGTCACTTTCTGGAAGCTAGCTATGCGCCCCGGTAGGCCGTTGGCGTGTGGCAAGGTCGGGGCTGCGCACTTTTTTGGATTACCGGGCAATCCGGTGGCAGTTATGGTGACTTTTTATGAGTTTGTTCAGCCCGCCATTAAGCACATGATGGGTTGTAGTGATATACACACGCCAAAGTTCAAGGTTAAAAGTGCAAGTAACATCAAGAAGTCTCAAGGTCGTATCGAGTACCAGCGTGGTATTTTTTCAATGTTAGAAGACGGTTCAATGCAAGTGAGTACAACAGGTAAGCAAGGTGCAGGTCGACTGACCTCTATGTGCATGGCCAATTGTCTTATTGTATTGCCAGAAGACTGTGCTGGTGTAGAGCCAGGTGACATTGTTGAGGTGCAGCCCTTCTCGGGGCTTATCTAATAGCTTCATCAATGCAATGCCGGACCGGGTGTGGTGCCTGTTGTATTGCCCCCTCAATTACCTCAGCCTTGCCTGGTATGCCAAACGGAAAGCCAGCTGGTGTGGCTTGTATTCATTTGACAGAAGATCGGTGGTGCGGGCTTTTTGATGATCCGCGTCGTCCCGATTTTTGTGCCAGCCTGCAACCAGGCGTGGAGATGTGCGGGGAAAATGCCGAGCACGCAATGGTGTTTTTAACAAAGCTTGATCTGCTAACTCGCTGATTTCTACCGACCTTGCTTGCTTCTTTCTACTGTGATTGCTCTTGTGGCGGTTTCAGTTACAAAAAAATGACACATCTCAATCAGCGTCTATACTCATAACAGTGTCGGAATACTGAGTGTTCCTTTGATGAGTTTTGATTCGCAAGAAGACATGCGCGCACAGCGGCAGTTGCGTTGTAGGCGTTGACCGAAAACACCGGAAACCTAAAAGCAATCACTATGTCTGTAGCAGCTGAAAAAATAAAAATAATGAGCGTTGAAACGTCCACAGCAATGTTGGATGTGCTGAGGAATTTCTCGAAAAAGCACGGATATGAAGCGGATAATTTTTCCGATCCAACTCTGGCTTGCACCGCTCTGGCTAAAAACGTTGAGCAGTCTGAATCAGACTACCTTTGTATTTTATTAGGATGGCCCGAAGGGTCTCCGGCTATCATTGATGATTTGCTTGAATTTTTGACGTCAACTGATCAACAAGATTTACCTTTGCTGATCATTTGTCAGGAGATAAGCAATGAGATTGAACAGGTAGTGAGGCACCGGGCAGGGACCCATACGCTGCTATGGAAGGATTACGAGGCTTCAGCTGATATAATTGACGGTTTAGCACTGGTAGCGATTGATGATCATAGCGAGAAATTTATTGAGCAGAAGGTAGATTCACAAGGCCAACCTGAAGTTGTAATGCAAGCGGCATTAGAGACGACTGATTCGAGTGCAATTACTACGAAAAATACAGTCACTCCGATTAAAACATTGCTGTTGGATAACGCACCATTAATGAGTCGCACGTTACGCGACATGATGGAAGATCACGGTTATCAAGTGACGGTAGCAAGCTCCGTTGCCGAAGCCCGTATGGCCATTGAAGAGCGCGAGTATGATTTGGTCGTCACTGATTTTTTCCTTCGCGGTGAAGGGGGAGAAGAGTTTTGCCGTTATTTGCAGTCTGCGGAAAATCTGCCTGGGGCTAAGCCGGTATGTGTAGTGGTCAGTAGTAAGCATTCCGACGCTATCGTTAAGCGTTCTCTTGCGGCTGGGGCAATATCATGTTTGTACAAAAATGAGTCAACTGAATTGCTGTTTGCACGAATCGATGCGTTAGCCAGGGCGCTGCCGATGTCTGCATCAACCCCGATTACTGATGATACATTGACTGAAATGCTAGAATCGGCCAATGACCCTGCTGTGCTTGTTGACTACGACGGTTTGATTGTCCAGCTCAATAGTAAGGCCAGTCTACTGCTGGATGACTTGGGTCGGCAAGGCTTGGTTGGCTCAAATTTCTCAAGCGCAGTGCACAGTTCTCCTATTGTTCTGGAAGTGCCGAAAACAGCGGAGTTTTTAACTTCTTCCGGTGGCCATATAGCAGTCTCCTATATGGCGCAACATGTTGCGCTGAAAGGTGATGACCGTGGAATTCTACTCACATTTACGCGGCAATCGGTTCATGTAACCAAAGAAAAATTGACTAGCGCCATCATAATGAGTGAGCTGCTAGTGGAACCTGAAGAGGTTATTTCAGAAAATAAAGCAGTTGTTGATTTGGATGATACGTTACTTATGAGTACTGACTACGCCGAAGCAGAGGTGGAAGCAGAAGCAGAAACAGAAACAGGCGGTGACACGATTGCTCAAGGCGTCAATCCTCAAGCTATTAGTGCTGACAAAGAAACTGGTGTGATCTCAGTGGCTGAGGGCAAGGTGTACAAATCTCAAGCCCAATTAGTTGATCACTTCAACGAGTCGTTGGCCTTGGCTATTGCCACTGGTGCTAGTGGTCCCCGTCACTCTGTTTTGATGCTTGATATAGAGCTGATTGCAGGGACAGGTGATCGGTTAAGTCTGGGGCATAGTGAGCCGATGCTTGAAATTGTCACTGCAGCGCTGGGAAAATTGTACACTCGGGAGAACTCCTTTGCTTACCTTGGCAATGGACAGTTTGGATTTGTGCTTGCTAACCGGCGCAAGCAGGACGCCTTAGTGCTGACAAAAAAACTACTGCGGGTGGTCCCGCAACTGGTTAAGTATCTAAATAATATGATGCTGGTCAGTCATGGTGCTCTGTTGCAACTTTCTGAAGACTCTCCGCAGGATGTTGATGAGGTGCTAAGCAAGGTACGTCGTGCTTGTGAAAGAGCCCGACAAGACAATCGAGACAATGCCGCGTTAGTTATGCCGATGAAGAAGTATTTATCGGCCAAGTCTCCTAAAGAAGGAGCATCAGACCAGGCACAAGTAATCGCGGAATAGCGTTTCTAGATTGGTTTTGACAGTATGTGGCAGCACGCGATGTGTGTGTGGCACTGCTAATCGCAGTTAGATGTTCTGCGCAGTGAAAGCCGGCGCAAAGGTGCATTAGTGAGCCCCTGCGCCAGTGCTTTACATTACTGTTAAAGCGCTTCAATGCGCGCTTGTTGTTGCTCAAGCTGAGACAATGCTGTTATCACTTCGGCCAGCCTTTCTTTCTCTTTTTCAACGACGGCTGCTGGCGCTTTGGCGGTAAAGCTTTCATTGCTTAGCTTGCCTTCAAGTCGTCCTTGTTCCTTGGTCAACTTGGCTTGCTCCCGGGTCAGGCGTTCTAACTCGGCGTCCTTATCGATAAGACCTGCCAGCGGAATAAGAATCCGCATTTCACCGACTAATGCCGTTGCAGATTCAGGCGCAGTCTCACCGCTGGCGATAATCGTGATGTCTTCAATGCGTGCGATGGCGATCAGTAGCTCACGATGCTCTGCAAGTCGCTGAGCATTATCTGCGGAAACGTTTTCGCACAGAATTGGCAGCAGCTTACCCGGTGCTATGTCCATTTCAGCTCTTATGCGTCTAATGCCCAGTACAAAGGTTTTAACCCAATCAATCTCGGCGATAGAATGCTCGTCGATTTTTTCAGGCTGACTTACGGGCCAAGGTTGGCGCATGATAGTAGGGCCGGATTTCCCTGCCTTGGGAGCGACTTTCTGCCATAGCTCCTCAGTGATGTAAGGCATGATCGGGTGTGCCAGGCGAAGTAGAGCTTCTAATACGCTAACCAACGTGTTGCGAGTACCGAGCTGTTGCTCGGGACTGGCGTTGCCGTTGAGTACCGGTTTGGCAAGCTCAAGATACCAGCCACAGTATTCGTTCCACGCAAACTCGTAGATTTCCTTGGCAGCTAAGTCTAGTCGGTAGTGGTCCAAATGGTCGGTGACGTCTTGTTCAAGCTTTTGTAGCAGCGATATTATCCATTTATCGGTAAGGGTTTTTTCTTCGGCCTTAGAGCTGGGTAGGTCATCTACGTTCATTAACACGTAGCGACTGGCATTCCATAGTTTGTTGCAAAAGTTGCGGTATCCTTCAACCCGCTTTAAGTCAAAACGAATGTCACGACCGGTAGACGCAAGAATGGCAAATGTAAATCGGACAGCGTCTGTGCCGTAGCCGGTGATTCCGCCTTCAAATTCTTTGCGGGTTTGCTTTTCAATTTTAGCTGCAAGGTGCTCCTGCATCATATTGCCGGTGCGCTTTTGCACCAGAGCTTCTAGCTCAATGCCATCAATGATGTCTAGTGGGTCAAGGACGTTACCTTTTGACTTAGACATTTTCTGTCCACTGGCGTCTCTGACTAGCCCGTGGATATAGACATCGCGAAACGGTACCTGGCCGTCCATGAATTTAACGCCGAACATAATCATTCTGGCTACCCAGAAGAAGATGATGTCAAAGCCGGTGACAAGCACACTGGTGGGGTACCAAGTGTCTAAGGCCTCAGTTTTTTCAGGCCAGCCAAGTGTGGAGAACGGCCATAAGCCTGATGAGAACCACGTGTCCAGTACATCGTCGTCCTGTCTTAAGGGGAAGTCTGCGGCAAGATTGTATTTTTCACGAACCAGTGCTTCGGTTTGCGCTACGTAAATGTTGCCATCTTCGTCATACCAGGCGGGTATCCGATGACCCCACCAGATCTGCCGTGAAATACACCAGTCTTCGATGTTGTCGAGCCATTGGTAGTAAGTTTTCGACCAGTTTTCAGGGACAAATTTAATTTGGCCGCTTTTGACGGCATCGATTGAGGGTTGAGTGATCAGTGATTTACCGCCAGGGCGGCCATCTTCTTGAGTTTCACAGGTTAGATCAACGTACCACTGATCTGTTAGGTAAGGTTCTACCACTGAATTTGAGCGATCACCGCGTGGGACCATGAGCTTGTGGTCGTCAATGCGTTCTAGTAAGTCAAGGTCAGTGAATTCGGTGACGATTTGTTTGCGTGCTACATAGCGATCCAAACCCCTGAAACGTTCTGGTGCGTTATCGTTAATTTGGGCGTTGTCGCTGAAGATATTGATAACTTCAAGGCTATGGCGCTGCCCCATTGCATAGTCATTGAAATCATGTGCAGGGGTTATTTTTACGCAGCCAGAGCCAAATTCGGGATCAACATAGTCATCGCCGATGATAGGAATTTCGCGCCCGACAAGAGGCAGCGTAATGGTTTTGCCAATGAGTGATTGATAGCGTTCGTCTTCAGGATGAACGGCAACAGCGCTGTCGCCGAGCATGGTTTCAGGACGAGTGGTGGCAACAACCAGGTGACCGCTGCCATCTGTTAACGGGTAACGCAGATGCCACAAGTGCCCCTGTTCTTCTTCGCTAAGTACTTCAAGATCAGACAGCGCCGTATGCAGTACTGGATCCCAGTTGACTAACCTTTTGCCACGGTAAATAAGGCCTTCATCAAACATCGAGACAAAAACTTCACGAACAGCATGAGACAAGCCTTCGTCCATGGTGAATCTTTCACGGTTCCAGTCAGGTGATGCACCCATACGCCGCAACTGCTGAGTGATCTGACCGCCGGATTCTTCTTTCCATTCCCATACTTTTTCGATAAAAGCTTCACGACCCAGATCGTGTCGAGATTGTTGCTGTTGTGCTAGTTGCCGTTCTACGACCATTTGTGTGGCGATGCCAGCATGGTCAGTACCTGGTTGCCATAGCGTGTTATCTCCCTTCATTCGATGATATCGAATCAGAGTATCCATTACGGTATCTTGAAAGGCATGTCCCATATGTAAGGTGCCGGTGACATTCGGCGGTGGAATCATGATGCAGTATGGGTCGCCATTGCCGTCAGGGACAAAGTGATTTTCGCGCTCCCAGTACTCGTACCAGGATTGTTCTATGGCGGTGGGGTCGTAGGTGGTTTCCATTAATAAGGTGTTATTTCGTTAGTGGTGATTGGAGTAGTTGAATAGTATCAGGATCGACGAAG
Source organism: Granulosicoccaceae bacterium (assembly GCA_023301405.1). GTDB lineage: Bacteria > Pseudomonadota > Gammaproteobacteria > Granulosicoccales > Granulosicoccaceae. Next base: position 15,780 of record JALZUX010000166.1, read on the forward strand.
ATGTTAAAAAGGTACTGATCAATGACGAATCTTGATAGTACTCTTATATAAGAGTCTTTATTTACTCGTTAAAACCCATATAGCTGTTTTTGGTTGGCAATCGCCTCGAGGCGGTGAGTGTTGGCTACGAACATAGGGGACTTACGTTTGCAGCTACCCGAAAATCCGGAAAACAACCTTCAGACTAAATCGAGCTCTTGCTGAATATCATAGTGGCGCAATGGGTAACCGCGTTCCTGATAAAAGCGGTAGCGCTCGCGCCCGATATCGCGAGTGCGGGCTTCAGAGTGAACGACTTCGAGGGTAGTTTCAAAGCTGCTGAAAAAGTGCGGGACTTCAGCTGACAAATTCAGCAGTACTTGTTGGTCGCTTTCCGGCTCACCTTTATGGTCAATGGAAATCCGCTCACCGTCGGTGTTGTCAGCGTCGCAAAAGTAGCTTATTAGTTGGCGGGTGTCGGCGGCACAGCTGGTGTGTATGTGTACGGTTTTGCCACGCATGAGAGTTTGCACGACTAAGCGCCGTGCATAGGCCCAGCGATCGTGCAGCTCGTCACTGGCAAGAATATAAAACTGAATATTAGTCATAACTCGCTTTTCGACCACTTTATTTGCGTGAGTTCCAGAAACTGGAGCCTTTTGCAGGCCCGGCTGTGTTGGGAGCGCGTGTTTTGGCTGGTAATATCGATCAACCTTGTCAAAGGATCGCAGCTATATGCCTTTGTTGATCGAAGCCTATGGCTTAAATCTTACGCACTTCGCGACGATCCTTTCCAGATTAGGTTGTTGGTGTGGCTAGACTAGCAGCGAGCGAGTAAAAACTCCATCAGCATGGGGACTGGTCGCCCGGTTGACCCCTTAGCGCCACCTTGCTTCCATGCGACTCCAGCGATGTCCAGGTGCGCCCATCGATAGTCAGTGGCGAATCGAGAAAGAAAACAACCCGCTGTGATGGTGCCAGCCGCTCTTCCACCGATATTGGGTAGGTCTGCAAAGTTGCTGGATAACTGGTTTTGATATTCATCCCAAAGTGGTAAGCGCCAACATTTGTCATTCGAGGACAGTCCTGCCTGATAGAGTTCAGCCGCCAGGTCATCGTTGTTGCTCATTAGTCCGGTGGTGTGATTGCCAAGTGCAACGATAACAGCGCCTGTCAGAGTGGCGATGTCGATAACCACATCAGGTTTGTATTTGGCGATATACGTAAGCGCATCGCAAAGCACAAGTCGGCCTTCTGCATCGGTGTTTAATACTTCAATAGTTTTGCCGGACATTGAGGTGACAATGTCACCGGGTTTAGTGGCCTTGCTGCCGGGCATGTTTTCGGCAGCAGCAACAACTCC
>JALZUX010000167.1 GCA_023301405.1 Granulosicoccaceae bacterium
AAGTTATTGGCAGTAAAAATACTCTCACCCTCTCTTTATTAATGCTCTTCCCGTGCTTTCTTTAATATAACTTTCTAGAAATGCGACTAGAAAATAGTACCACTAACCCTACAGCAACAATGGCGAAAACTTGAATATCGGTATTTTTTAAAGTATCCACTTGTACAACAGCATAGATAAAGGTTAATCGTAGAAGGCGATAATCAACGTGTCACTCCAAACCAACTTAAAAAACCAAATTCATGGTATTTGTTCAGCTCGCTTTGAATAACTCATAAATCACGGCCTTATCAATGTAGGTTTTTGCGGTTATTCAGAGCACGCCTGTCGTGGCTGATTAATCAATGACAGGGGCTAGGAGTTCGCGCGCAACACACACCTGGCTGTGAGCACGAACAACAATACGATGCAACAGATGCGCTCTGCGCAGTCGCCGCTCATAGGGGCTTTAAGAAGCCACTGTCCTCAAGCTCTAGCAACAATAACTGCTGCAAAATCTTTTCCTTCGGCGTATCCGGATGCAACAGCCCTATTCGCTCTAAGTACGGCCGGGCTTCAACATCATCAACATCATTTAGTAAAGATCGCACAGTCTGCCTAATTAGTTTGGCAGGCTCAGCCTGAAGTTGCTTTAACTCGCGCAAGCTGTGCGCCAGCGCTTTTTCCTCGGCAGTGAAATCACTGCCCAACGGGTACGCCGGAAAGTAACCTTGCGCTTTCCACTTATTAATAAACGCACTGACCGACTCAGGGGTATTGTTTTTAAACTCATCAGGAATCGTATAAGTACTATCGAGCTTACCTGACTCTATCGCCGCCTCTAATAGATCTTGTTGAAACCGTGAATCAGCAATGTTGATCATTGCGATAATAACTTCACTGTCAGTTTTACCGCGTAAATCGGCAATACCATATTCAGTGATCACGATATCACGCAAGTGACGCGGTATTGTTGTGTGGCCATAGTTATGGACTATGTTCGAAGTGGCTTTGCGCCCGTGGCCACGAGTACTGCGAATACACAGTATTGACCGTGCATCTTCCAACTCATGTGCTTGTGCTACAAAATTGTACTGCCCACCCACGCCACTGATCACCTGACCGCTTTCTAAACCATCAGACACCACAGCACCACTAAGCGTTGCCATCATACCGGTATTAATGAAGCGGGCGTGCCTGCGCTGAAGCGATTGTAATGGCATATCATCTAGCCGGTTAATGCGCCGAACACTGTCCATCCCGATACCGCTGAGCTCGACTTCAGGTAAACCGCGTAGTGCTTCATAGAAATCACCCGGCCCTAAGAAAAAACCACCATGCATGTAGACGCCATGACGCAACTGATCACCCAGTGCGTGCTGAACAATTTGATCCAGGTCAGTGTGCAAGTTTGCTTTAATTGTAGTGGTGCCAGTCACTATATTACCCGCTTGGTATTGTAAGCCCTGCCTAAACAGCCCCCAATGAACAAGCCAGTCAAAGTCTTTTTGACTTAACACAGGCTCTATTAAATTGGCCTGCAACACTGCCACTAGTGAATCCCGATTGACGATATCAGTCACCAGATGTTGATCGATTAACGACTGCAACCCTACATCATCGTAGACCAACCGGCTCAGCACCCCTGCGCGGCGCAGATGCAAGAAACCGTTAACAAACATTTCGCTGCAGCCATATAAACCGTCTTTAAAATCAGCAGTTCCACCAACCTCTGCGACAAGCTTAGCGTTTGCGTTAAGCGCAGCCACTATTGATTCGTAAGCCGGGTTTTTCTGATGACGCAGGAGTGTCGCATAGGTAATGGCATCACCCAACGCCCCGATGCCAATTTGCAGTGTGCCGCCGTCCTTAACTAGAGTACTGGCGCGCACCCCTAACAAATAATCAACATCACTTACCGGCATATTAGGCGCAGGAAACAACGTTGTATTGTAGCTTTCATTTTGAACGATATGATCGAAGTAGTCAGGGGTTACTTGTGCCCGATTTACCATAAACGGCAAGTCGTCATGCACTTGCGCAATCGTAAGAACCGGTGATTGTTCTGCTGCACGTTTTTGCATCATTTGCTTTAAATCAAGGGTGATATCGGTGTTGCAAGACAAACTCAACTGACGCTCGCCTTCAACTTCACGGCTCGCCACCATCTGCACAATCAGGTTTACACCTCTGGCGTTGATGTCTCTGGCAGCAAACGTGTAATTTGTCGATATATAGCTGGTTTGTACTGGCAAAACCCCCAGCATTGAACCGGCTTTAATATAAAACTCTGAGACTTTTATGTTGTCGGGCAGTCGTCTTGCTTTTATATCTTGTAAATATTCTAACGGCGGGTAATCACCAAATAAACGCTTCACAAAGGGATCAAGAAAATTGCCTTCCACCTCAGTGCGCGCCACCGGACGTGCAAGCGACAACGCCGTCAGGATTTCAAGCTGTATCTCAGGATTAGCAACGGCGCGCCGGTAGAAAGCGTTAATCAGCTGGTTAGGCTTACCAAGGCCAAGCGGAGTGGCCATGATAATGTTGTTGCCAAGCACTGCCAGCGCCTTATCAACACTGGCTTCTACGTCATCAAAATACTGTGGCATCTATTTGCGACCTGTTCGTAAAACACTGATGAGCAATGCTTTAAAAGACGCACTGCTCTATGCTGTCGACCCGCTGTGAATTAGCTTGTTCGAGCTACTGTGCTTAAATGGGGGCTCGACCAGCAAACGCATGCGAAAGCGTACCGCCGTCAACGTATTCAAGCTCACCACCAAGCGGCACCCCATGGGCGATTCGCATCACGGAAAGCTCACGAACCCGAGCCAATTCGCCAATGTAGTGCGCTGTAGCTTCGCCTTCTACAGTGGAATTAGTGGCCAATATTATTTCTGCCACCCGCCCGGAGTCAAAGCGCTCACATAAAACTTCTAAACCCAGCTGACTTGGACCAATGCCATCAAGAGGAGACAGCTTGCCGTGCAGTACAAAGTACAACCCACGGTAATCAGTGGCTTTCTCAAGCGCTGCCATATCGGAGGGTGACTCGACGATACACAGCTTGGAATGCTCGCGACTGGCATCGGTGCATATTCGGCAAACTTCCTGCTCGGTAAAATTTCTACAGACTGTGCACAGCCCTATTCTTTCCATCGCCAGTCGCAGCTTATCAGACAGGCGAATACCCCCCTCCCGATTACGTTGCAACAATTGATAAGCCATACGCTGTGCAGACTTCGGCCCGACACCGGGCAAGCACCGTAGCGACTCGATTAGATCATTAAGCAGTGATTCTGCCATCAGATGGCGCTACTAAGAGGTGGATCAACGGCAATCACTAGAACGGCATCTTCATTCCGGGCGGCAACTGAAGGCCCTCAGTGGCACCGGCCATCATTTCACTGGTTTTACCTTCAAGCCGCTGTGTTGCGTCGTTTACTGCGGCAGCCATCAGGTCTTCCAGCATTTCTTTGTCATCCATTAAGCTTGCGTCGATATCTACTTTGCGAAGCTCGTGGCGCCCAGTCATAAGGACTTTGACGAGCCCACCACCTGACTGGCCCTCGACTTCCAGGTTCGCCACTTCTTCTTGCGCCTTCTGCATTTTCTCTTGCATCTGCTGCGCCTGTTTCATCATCGCGCCTAAACCACCTTTCATATCTATACCTTTCTTTTGCCAATTAATTTGCTCTCTGCGTTATAACTGTGTCTGAAACTAATAAAATCAATCACATTTCGCACGATCGACATTTTGTCTTGATGCACTGCACTGATGTTGAACTGATTTTCTCAGAAAGATTACCTGCTCTTACACCTGTTTGCGCTACTCAGCCGGTGGGTCTACCGGTTTTATGCTTCCGGTACTCACCGTACCGTCAAATTTTTCACAAATTTCCTGCACCACCGGATCTCCAGCGATGGCATCGCGGGCACCCTGTAGCTTGTCTGTCTCAGCCTGCTTTTCAACGACAGCCGGTGTCGCTGTACTTAATTCCCTGGGTACCTCTACCTTAAGTTGTATGTCACCCTTGGCATAAATCGACATTTTCTCGCGCAAGCGTTCTTTCCAGCGCGGCGCACTTAAGGTGTCGTATTCCGGATCAAGTAGCAGATGCACCTGATCACCATTGGCACTTGCCAATACGCAGTTTCGGGCCAATTGCAGCGGCATTCCTGATACCGGCAACGCCGATACGATTTCAGGCCAATCTTCGGGCTTCCAGTTTATCTTTGCAGGTGGTAAAACCTCGGCTGGAGGTTGCTCGGGCGCCGCCACGGCGGCACTTGGAGGTGGCTTTGGAGGTGGCGTTGGAGATGGCGTTGGAGATGGCGCAGCACGACGAGCCTGTGCAGCCGCAGCTGGTTTGGCCGGTGCAGCAGCCGGTGCCGGCGCACTAGCTGCCGGCGCTCGTGGCAGCGGCGCAGCACTT
>JALZUX010000168.1 GCA_023301405.1 Granulosicoccaceae bacterium
CGCCAGCATCTGACTAATTCGGATATGCCTTGCAGGAAAAGTAAGCCTGCAGCCACTGGTATTAATGTTTTAAAGAAATATATCTGGATTCGAGCCGGGCTGTTCCAGCTAACTTCTTTATAGCGCCACGAGTCACCGGCGATCTCGATGCCAAACCAAAGCAGTGCAATCATGCCGGGGAAAAAGAAAATAAGGTATAAAATAAAATCAATGCTGGCTTGTATGCGCACGGGAAAAAGCCGGTACAGAACATCACCGCGAACATGGCTGTCTTGCGCCAGAGCGTATGCACCTGACATCAGGAATAGTGCACCGTACATCTGCACCATCATATCGAAAGCCCACACGGTGGGTTCGTTTAGAACGTAGCGAACAAATACTTCGTAAGAAACAGACAGGGTTAATATCAGGATACACCACCCAAACGCGCGGCCTACCCAAATACTGAGGCTTTCAATGGCGTAGACAAATTTGCTACTTTTCACGCCTGCTCCTTAACTTATAAAATTATTGATGGATTGGTGATGTGTACTGATTAAACAGGAGCCGGAACGGCTCCCGTTTAAGCTGCCACGAAGTGGCGCTTTGAATTGCTGCTTGTTTATGTGGCCAGATAAAAACCCGGCGTCTATAAAGTTTGGCCTATTCTGGTAGATCAGCCAAAGTAGTGCTTGTAGGCCAGCTTGTAATCCGGCTGGTTCAGGTTCAGGTAGTTCATGACTTCTTTTGCGTAGACTTTTTGTGATTCAACAACCTTGGCAAAGAAAGGATCCTGACCGGAGATGCGTTCTACAACGACATCCCAGGCTTTGAGTTGCTCTTCCATGACTGAGTCAGGAGTGCGGTAAATATTAACGCCTTGCTCATCACGTAACTTCACTAAGTCAGATGCGTACTGCTTGGTGTTGCCCCAGTAGAAGTTGGAGTTTTCAGCTTCAGATGCATATTTCAAAATAGCCTGAAGTTCTGCTGGCAGTGCATCGTATTTCTTCTTGTTGAAAGTTACTTCGAAGAATTCCTGTGACTGGTGGAAACTTGCAAGGTGATAATGCTTTGAAACATCCTGCATACCGAAGTCACGATCAGACGTGGGGTTGTTGAATTCAGCAGCATCGATCAAGCCTGATTTCATTGCCGGTTGAATTTCGCCACCAGGAAGTTGCACTACTGACATACCCATTTCAAGAAGTACATCGGCAGCGAGGCCAACCGTACGATACTTCAAGCCTTTCATTTGCCCGGCGTCTTTGATTTCTTCTTTAAACCAACCAAGTGGTTGTGCAGGCATTGCGCTGTTAAAAAAGCTGACAACGTTCAGGCCGAGTGAACCCATGAGTTCGTCGAATAATTCTTGTCCACCGCCGTAGTGCAACCAGCCAAGTACTTCCTGACTTGACCACCCAAAGCAAGGGCCAGTGCCGAACAGTGAAGCGGCTTGCGACTTTGAATACCAGTAAGCTGGTACATAGTGCGCTGCATCAAGAACACCACGATGAACGGCATCTTGCATCTGACTGGTTTTAACGACTGAGTTTACCGGCAGTAGTTCGATTTTCAGCGCGTCGCCGGCCATCGCGTTAACACGGTCGACGTAGGATTTTGCGTTTTCCAGAAAGATACCGCCACCCCAGGCAGCCTGCATTTTGAGGGTGACTGGCGCTGCTTTGACAATAGAAGGGGCGGCTAATGTTCCAGCGGCGGTTGCAGTCGCTGCAAGGGCAGAGCCCTTCAGGAATTTACGACGGTTGACTGTTTCGGTCATTGTTTTTCCTCTCAAGGGAGTGATCCCGGATTTTTACGGACAGTGATTCTGGCGATGTTTCCCTGTGCCAGAGCCGGTTTTCCCTATGTTCATCAGTCTGCAAAGCGATCAGCAACGTGATGGATAGCATACGGAAGTCATTCAAATCTAACACTATAAGGTTAAGATAACTAGTGCAACTATAAGCGGTTGCAGGGTTTGGCAAATACCCGCCACTATTGGTTTCCAGCGAAGGTTTTCATCTTAGTGGTAAGTATCTAAATACACTTCAATAAGCCATGAAGTAGTTGTTTAAACAAGTTTGTCTGTCGGCGTGGTTCCAGCGAAGAAGGCATCCAGGTTATCCAGCGCCCGAAAGCCCATGGCGTCGCGAGTTTCGAAGGTGGCGCTACCGATGTGAGGTAACAAAAATATATTCTGGTGTTTTGCGAAATCCGGGTTGCCAACAGGCTCATGTCGAAAGCAATCAACACCGGCAGCAGACAATTTTCCTGTTTTAATTGCGCCAATCAATGCCTTCTCATCAACCAGGGCGCCACGAGCGGTATTCACCAGCACAGCGCCATCGGGAAGTAATGCCAAGGTTTTTTCGTTGATAATGCCACTAGTGGTCTCAGTTGCCGGGCAATGCAAAGATAGGTAATCAGAAACCGCCAGTAGTGACTCCAGTGATTCATGAAATATAGCGCCGCATTCTTGTTCAATTGGTAGCTTGCTGCGATTGTGGTAGTGAATCTCCATGTCAAACCC
>JALZUX010000169.1 GCA_023301405.1 Granulosicoccaceae bacterium
TTCGCTACCAGCAATATTTGGACGGAGCTAACTGGGCTATAAAAAGCTATACGTCATATTTACACACAGCCCAAACAAAAAAACCGGCAACAACAACGTTAACCGGCTTGATTGAAACTCACAGCAACCAGTTTAGTTTTGGCCGTAACCGTAACCATATCCGTAGATACTCGACTGCTTTTTGCGGGTTTTATTTAACACATAACCAACACGTTTATGGTTGTTGACCATTTTCAATGCATCCGACACCATGCCCTGTGTAGTAGACTCAGCTGCAACAACAAAAACAACTTGTCCAGCAAGATCAGCAACAACTGAGGCCTCACTTGTGAGAAGCATTGGCGCTGTATCAAAAACAATAACGCGATCCTGAAAGCTTCTCGAAAGGCCCTCTACAAGATCAGCCATACCTTTACTTGATAACAATTCTGTCACGTGATGTGCAGAGCTACCTGCTGGTAAAAAACGAAGATTAGGTATATCCGACTGGCACACTACATCGTTTATATGCATCCGGGGATCAAGCAGCAAATCTGTAAGCCCTTTTGTCTTAGGATCAAACCCAAGACGCTCACCACAACTTGGGTTTGTCACATCGCCATCAACCAATAGCACAGAGCGATCCCTTTCCATGGCGATACTTATCGCCAAATTAATTGCAGAGAATGTTTTACCCTCACCAGACACGCAACTGGTTACCATGACAATATTCTGATTTTTTATACCGTCAAATCGAGCTATGTCGATAGCTGTAAGAATAGGACGCTTAATCGCCCGATACTCTTCTGAAAGTTGATTACGCGTGCCTGCACCGGCAACGACCATACCAGCAGCATTAAGCTCTTGATAAGGTAACTCAAAATTACTCTTCTGCGCACCGCCTCCGGCAAAAGCTCCTTGCTGGTGAGAAGCATCAGCTTGGCGGCCCGAATTTACCGACGCGGACGGCCGACTCCGTGAAGATGCGCCACGCGTTGCATACTCGCTTGCCGGTATAGGCCGATCTCTCGGCAAAGAAACTTCCAACTCACGTTCAGCGCGTGCTTCCTTAAAGGCAGGGAAACGATCGCCGCTCTGCATATTGCTTAATTTTTCTACTGCTTGTTCTATAGCACCCATTTCTCTGACTCTTAGTAGTGTTTATCGATCAATCTAAAGAGATCGCGCGGTCAGTTACCGTTCTTCATGGCAACGACCCTATCATCACCATCGGCATTGAACTTCAGATTTTCATATAATGTTGTGTTGTTCAATAAAACGTAGAGTAGTCCAACACAAGTAATGGGCAGCAACATGGCCAGTACAGTAAACTTGCAATGCTTCATAAATGTTGAGAACTTCTCCGCCGGCTGTCTACTTAGTGACACCACACCTAGCACTGGTAATTGCGTCAGATGTTCAAGGGATCGCCGATTGTAAAATACTGGATTCAGCAGGGACATAAAGAAAGCTACCGCAACCCCGATGGCGATACTTCCAATCAGCAACAGAGCAGTTAGTAACAAACGGTCTGGGTCTGTCGGGCGCTCAGGAACGAATGGTGGATCGATCGAACGAATTTTCACATCGTTTGTATCTTTATCAATGTTACTGGTAAGCCTTGCCGCTTCCCGTTTCGTTAATAGCGTTTCATACTGCGAACGAACGGTTTCGTAATCGCGGTCAAGTTGCTTAAGCTCTGCTTCAACACCAGGTATGCTATCTACAGTCCCCTCAAGATCGATCACACGCGAAGAGTAGTTTGCTGCACGTGCCTGCAGCTTAGCTACTTCGGCCTGCGACTCCGCTAGCAATGTACTGAGCTTTTGGTACACAACACTACCTTGTAGTAGAGAAGCTGTATTGTTAAAGCCACCACCTGAACTTGCTTTCTGCGCTCTAAGGTCATCAATCGATGACTGCAGGATAGACACTTGAGGATGCCGGTCAGTAAAACGCACCAACAACTCATCAAGCTGCCCCTGCAATTCGCGGATCCTAGCATCAAAAGGACTACTATTACTGGAAGTACTCCTGACCTTTGCTTCCTCAGCATTCAAATTAGCCTGCAGCGTAGCACGACGGTTAGTAGCTTCTTGCAACTCAAGCTCAGCATTGCGTTTCAGTGAAACAAAATTCTCTAGACGCTTATAAAATCCACCAGATTCCCCTGGCAGCGACCCTGAGTGTTTACGCTTGAAATCTGCTAAACGTGATTCTGCCGAGGTAAGTCTTACCTCATAATCTGAAATTTGAATGTCAAGAAACTGTTGTGCAGCCGAATTGTCTTGCACATCAGCATCACGAGAACTGCTCACAAAGATATCTATAATGTGCTGCACCACATCAATAGCAACCTGGGGATTCTGATGCGAATAGCTGACTACATAAATGGACCTATTCTCATTGGTATCCTGAATTGAAATTTTCTTTTGCAGTTCACCTATCAAGCCTTCCTCTGTATAACCATCATAGGTACTAAGCAGGTCGAGCTCGTCAATCAACTCTTCAAGGTTCGGTCGGCTGAGCAGCGTCTTACTGATGAGCGCGACTTTCTGCTTAACATTGGGTTGTACCGCAATACCGGTGAGCAAGGGCTCAAGGATCCGGTTGGAATCCACAAACAACCTTGCCGTAGCTGGGTAACGTGCATCAATTTGCGCAACCATTAACCAACCGCATAACGCAACGGCCCAGGCAGTAAGTAAGGCGACCCATCGGTAGCGCCAAACGCCCCATACGAACTCACTTATTTTGTCAAATAACTCATGCATTTTTTATTGTCATCAGCAAGTAGAGATAATTGTAAGGATTCTGATGTAGCTAAACTGCTAGAACCAGGACTCAGGAATAATTAAGATATCGCCGGGTTGAACATCGCGATTTGCGCCGATGTCGCCCTTTTTAAGTAAATCGTGAAGACGAAGGCGAAATTGTCTTTTGGTATCCCCAATTTCGCGAACAAGTACCGCCTTGTTACCACTGGAGAACTTCTTTAGACCACCTACTTCAATCATTACGTCTAAAACGGTCATGCCATTGACGTATGGAACGGTGCGTGGCTTTGCACCACCGCCAACAACTTTTATCTGCTGAGAGGGTGCACCAATAAACTTATTAACTGTCACCGTCACTGTCGGATTCTTTACATAGGTCTGGTATTGCGCTTCCAGCTCACGGGCCAGCAGTGTGGGCGTTTTGCCACTCGCCACCATATCTTCAACCAGTCTGGTGGTAATTTTACCATCTGGCCGAACCGGCACTGTTACCGACAGGTCTTTATAGCCCCACACAAACACATCAAGCGTATCGCCAGGACCTATCACATACTGATAGCTGACATCTGCACTTTGAGGTGCCACAGCGGCAACTTCACCCGTCACCGCTGGAGATGTTGCGGCCGCAACTGGCTGCGTCGTTTCCTCTGGTACCGGTTGCTTTGATGCGCAACCCGCCAGAAACCACGTAAAAATGAATGCAGTTATTAAATTTTTATAGTTCATTAGATATAGTTCAGGCTGCTTTTAAGTTCGATTGACGAATTTCCTGCGGTAGAAGACCTTCTGTAATAAGGTCTCTCAGCACTTCGCACAGATCAGGAAGCTCCAACTCTTGTCGGTCATTAGCGATGGCATGCAACATTAAGCGGCTGCATATCAAATTTATCCATCGACGATTTCCTAAGCTCGAGCGGTGTACCGCAGTATAAACGTTAGAGGCGATAGCAGGATTGTTATTCCAGTCAGCAGACTTCAAATTTTGTAAAATATACTCTTTCGTTTCTTCAGCATTCAACTCATCTAGATGACATGTGGCGACAAGGCGCTGGTGGAGCTGCTCAAAATGCGGCTCTAGGAGAGTCGAGCGAAGACTCGGCTGCCCGATCAAAAACATTTGTATCAACTGTTCTCCGCCCACATGCAAATTAGCCAACAGAGTCAACTTATGCAGCGCATCTTCGGTGAGCTGCTGAGCTTCGTCCAGTACCAGAATCGCTTTCTTACCCTGATCCCTTAAACGCTTCAGACTTTCCGTTATGCTCAGCATCGATTCGGTGATATCACTTTTGACATCCTCGCTTCCTAGAATCCTAGCGTAGTACCCTAACAACTGGGCGCCCGTGTAATCAGTGCACTCAATAATAGTCGCAGACACACTCGAATCGGTGCTTGCTCCGATAATACTGTTCATCAATGACGTTTTCCCGGACCCCGGGATACCAGTCAGCAGCACAACCCCTTCTGCGTTATGCAAGCCGTACTGTAAATATGAACGGGCCTTCGCCGACGACGCATTAGAATACAGATTGCTGTGATCGACTGAGATGCGGAAGGGGTCTGCGCTTAACCCGTAATATTCCTTGTACATTTAGATTGGCTCTCAATTTTTTGCAAACTTCTACCGGCTCGACAATAGGTTGTCCAGATCGGCAATCCAATTTACGTTTAAAGACGATTGTCACTCAGGCGGCTTCTCCAGCCAGTGCAGCGTTGCCGCACCTCCATAAGCAAACATGATAGTTTCTACTAATCTGTGGCGGCAATTAAAACAATAACTGTGGCGCCGGATAACTGTTCAGAGCACTAACACCCAATTCAACACCGTAATAACACAAGATCGGCCCATTGCATCAGAGGGTAAAATTCAAATTAAACACAACTTCGAGGGTTTCACGCTGCCAGCCCCTCGTGGAACTGCACGAGTAGACATTTTCCGCCACACTAATACACACAACCATGCAGCAGAAAGAGAACTATTTCT
>JALZUX010000170.1 GCA_023301405.1 Granulosicoccaceae bacterium
TCCCAGCCTACTGCCTCTGCTGGTATCTCCAGACTAATGGCGCTAGGCATAGATGCCTACAACCTGCACAAGGAAATTGAAAATATGCGTCTCGACGAGCTCTACTCGGTCAACGGAAAAACCGGCGCGCTATCACTGGCATTGGGAAACCGTATTCAAAGACGCTTACAATGGGCCGAGTTTCAGAAAGGAGCACCGACCAAGATTAGCGACGCCTTACCGGTAACAGCAACCTTACCTCCGTTGCCAAGTACTGAGCTATAGCCGTATTTTGTATGCACCCGGCAGCTATCGGGCGCTATGTATTCGCACTAATTTGAACAGGACTCCCAGTGCCAGGCAGTAAACGAATAACTGGCGATCTGCATGAACGAAGTGCCGCAGATTTTCTACAACGACAAGGACTGACTCTGCTGGAGAGCAATCACACTTCTCGTCACGGGGAAATTGATTTGATCATGCAAGATCAGGAAGTATTAGTTTTTGTCGAGGTTCGATATCGGCGTAACAATGCTTTTGGTGGTGCCGCCATCAGCGTGACACCTGCAAAACAGCGAAAAATCGCCCTCACAGCTCTTGCCTACCTACAACGCAACGGCAAGACCAACGCACCCTGCCGCTTCGATATCATTGCAGTCACCGGTCAGCAGATAGTAGAGTCTCAATGGATAAAGGCCGCTTTCGACTCTCCGCTGTAAAACTCACCGGAGCTGATACTTCAAGTCTGTAGAATCAAAATACTACTTAACTACTTTAAGCGTTGGGCCTTTCTTTCCACCGTTACCTGGTGGCTTTTTACCGGGTGGCTTGGACGGTGGCGGTGGGCTACCGTCTGTTTCTTGCCCACCGACAGACTCGAGCGACACACGCTTTTTTGTCACATCGCTGCCCGAAGCCGTGTCTTCCCCGCCATCATCATTGAACATCATGCCCTGCCCGTTTTCACGCGCATAGATAGCCTTAACGCAGTGTATTGGTACAACAATCCCTATTGCCTGCCCACTGAACCGTGCATTGAAAGTAACTTCTTCATTACTCATCAACAGCTCACTGGTAGCGCTTGGGCTAATGTTAAGGATAATTCGACCCTGATCGTCAAGATAATCTTCAGGCACAATCACTCCCCTCCTGGTTGCATCAACCATTAGGTAGGGCGTTAGATTGTTGTCCACTATCCATTCGTAGATTGCACGAATCAAATAGGGCTGACTCGAAGTCATGCCGGGCTTGTTGTCACTCGTATTTTTATTATCTGATGTCACTTGATTGCTAACGCATCTCTCGCTCACTTTCCGTGAGACTTAGTTGAAAACCTTCTCGATCGAATAAACGCTTTGCATATTTCGTGACAGCACTGGCACTATCGGGCAATTCAACCCCATAATGTTTTAAACGCCACAGCATTGGGGCAACCGTCGCATCAACTAGCGAATACTCATCACTGAGGAAAAAATCCTTCAGCGCGAACACTTCGGCAGACTCTACCAATGAATCACGCAGCGTCGTACGCGCCGCATCAGCTTTTTTAGCGTCGTCACCTTCGATAATGGGCAACAGGTCGTACCAGTCCTTTTCAATTCGATAAAGCGCCAAGCGAGACCTTGCGCGCGATACCGGATCAACAGGCATCAAAGGTGGATGTGGGAATCTTTCATCGAGGTATTCCGACACCACTCGTGAATCATAAAGCACCAAATCGCGATCGACGAGCGTAGGAACGGTGTTATAAGGATTAAGATGCAGGAGATCACTCGGTTTGTTGTCCGGATCGACGTCTTCTATCTCGACCGTAATGTCTTTTTCAAACAAAACAATACGGACTCGATGACTGAAGATTGAGCTCGGGTCCGAGTACAAGGTCATTACCGAACGGCGTGTCACTGGCGCTGTCACATTATCTCCAAAATCTAGTAATTATACATTGATAAACAACAGGGACTTGCAGCCCACCCCAATACAACAGGGTGAGCTACGAAGGAAATCCCTAGCTATGCGGGATGTCTTTCCAATATTCTTTCTTGAGCATTATTGCTAACACAAGAAAAATCAGCAAAAACAACATCACCTTAATACCTAGTGAATGCCGCGCTTCACGGTTTGGATCACCCAAGTAATCAAGGAAGCTTACCAGATCAGTGATGGTTGAGTCGTATTCTGCCGGAGAAAGTTTTCCAGCGGTGATTTGCTTAAAGCCAACAAACTCCTCATGACCTTCACCATCCGACTCAAAAGTTGCCTCCTGCCAACCTTGCAGATCCGCTAAAACGTGTGGCATACCCACATTTGGATAAACAATGTTGTTGGCACCCATCGGTCTAGAGTCATCAAGATAGAACGATTTCATGTAGGAATACAGCCAGTCTACCCCACGAGAACGAGACACCAGCGCCAGGTTTGGAGGGACCGCACCAAACGCTTCTCTGGCGTATTCCTTGGTCATGTTACTGGCCATCAACGCACCTATTTTTGTAGGCTCGCCTTTAGCGTCTGTAGTGAAAATCAAGTTTTCGATCACCGCCTCGTCACTCAAACCGACATCGCGCGCAAAATGAGAATAGCGATGGTAATCGGCTGTATGACAGCTCATGCAGTAATTAACGAAAATCTTGGCACCACGCTGCAAAGTTCTATCACTACGCTCAGGTGTGAAGTGAGCAAGCTCAGCACCGCCACCAGCGGCGATAGCCACCTGTGGCGAAATAGCGGCCAATGACAAAGTAAAGAAAGCTACGGCTAAACTTGACACTGCTTTCCTTATCGCCAATACATCCAGACAAAGTAATTTCATTAGTAATTCACCCTCTCTGGTACAGGCTTGGTTTTTTCGTTACGACTAATGAACCACAGCGCCGCAAAGAACCCAAAGTAAGTCAGCGAGCACAATCTGGATATCCAGGTGCCGGCCGGAGTAACAGGCTGCATACCGAAATATCCGAGCACAACAAACGCTGTAACAAACAAAGCCAGTATGATTTTGTACTGCACCGATCGATAGCGAATTGATCTCACCGGATTTCGATCAATCCAGGGCAGAAAAAACAACACGCCAATCGCGGCAAACATAGCCATCACACCCGCGAGCTTATCCGGCATTGCCCGCAAAATTGCGTAGAACGGAGTGAAGTACCAAACAGGCGCTATATGCTCTGGCGTTTTTAACGGATCAGCTGGTATGTAGTTGGCATGTTCAAGGAAGTACCCGCCCATCTCTGGAGCAAAGAACACAATGGCGAAAAATACGATAAAAAATACAATCACACCCACAAGGTCTTTCACTGTGTAGTAAGGGTGGAATGGAATGCCATCAAGAGGCTTACCATTGGCGTCTTTCACCTTTTTAATGTCATTGCCGTCTGGGTTATTAGAACCGACTTCGTGAAGCGCAATAATATGCACAAACACTAAACCGATAAGCACCAGCGGCATTGCGATAACATGCAAAGCAAAAAATCGATTAAGGGTGGCATCAGCAACCACATAATCACCGCGCAACCACAGCGTTATTGCATCACCTACAAACGGAATAGCACCAAACAACGATATAATTACCTGAGCACCCCAGAAAGACATTTGACCCCAAGGCAACAAATACCCCATAAATGCCTCTGCCATCAGTACCAGGTAGAGCAGCATGCCGAAAATCCACAGCAACTCTCGCGGCTTTTTATAGGAGCCATACATAATGGCTCGCATCATGTGCAGATAAATAACCACGAAAAACATCGATGCACCGGTGGAGTGCATGTATCGAATCAGCCAGCCCCAGTTAACATCACGCATGATATATTCGACCGATTTGAACGCAAGTTCGCCATCGGGCTTGTAATTCATAGTCAGAAAAATACCGGTGACAATCTGCAACACCAGCACCAACATCGCTAATGAGCCGAAGTAGTACCAGAAGTTGAAATTTTTAGGTGCGTAGTATTTACCTACGTGCTTGTCCCACGTGTTTGTCAGCGGGATTCGCTCATCGATCCACGCCATCACATCTGTTGCTTTACTCATCAGGCTGCCCCTCCGTCAGCACCAACCAGAACCCGATTGTCGGTCACGAAATAGTACGGTGGCACTTCAAGGTTGGTCGGTGCGGGGACGCCTTTATAAACACGCCCGGCGATATCGAATTTAGAACCATGACACGGACAGAAAAACCCACCCTGCCAGTCATCACCCAGATCTATTGGTGCAATTTCAGGTCGAAAACTGGGAGAACACCCAAGGTGCGTGCAAATCCCCACCATCACCAGAATTTCCGGCTTGATGGATCGATACTCATTCTTTGCGTAGTCCGGCTGATCTGATTTATCGGATGCAATATCACGAAGATCACCCTCAACAGCCTTTAGGCTATCGAGAAGGTCTTGGGTTCGCTTCAACACCCAAACCGGCTTGCCACGCCACTCTACAATGACGCGTTGACCGGGTTCAAGCTTGCTGATATCAACCTCTACTGGCGCACCAGCTGCCTTCGCACGCTCACTTGGCGACATCGACGAAACCAGCGGTATCACCATTGCCGCGGCTCCCGCTGCTCCTACTACACCGACACACTGCGTTAGCAGGCGCCGCCTTTTTTTATCGACCCCATCAGGACTTTCACCCTGATCAGGCGCAACATGATCTGCTGCCATTGGTTGCTCCAGAGAATGGTAAATAATTTTTTAACGCACAACCCGAATATTCGGATCAGGATTCGTCAATAATTGGTTAATTAAATGAGTTCGCGCTGCAACGATCAACACTCGCGACATAAAGTGCTGAATTCAAGCTACGATAAACCCCCGATTGTATCACAAATCGGAAATAATGACTTATCAGCGACAATATCCTGTCAAGAATTACTAGTCACCGTCATCGTCATCGTCCTTGCGAGTTAAATGCCACTCAGCGCACGAAGGACCGGTCAGATTTTTCGATTTTCGGGTAATATCCGGCTAATGCCGCCAACAAGCTGTCATTTTCTGTCCGTGCGCCAACAGTAAATCGCAAGCAATCCTTTAGCGCCTCGCCCGTGCCGACACCGACTAAATTCTTGACCCTGATACCGGTTTCGAGCAGATGTTCAAACAATTGCTGAGCATAACCCTCAGCCTTGATTAAAAAGAAGTTAGCGTTACTGGGGAAACGCCTGAGCAGGGGAAATGCGCCCAGTACTTGCTCCATACTCGCACGCTCCCGCAATATACCATCGGCCTGCTGCTCGAACACATGATGATTTTCAACTGCAAATCTTGCTGTGACCAACGACATTGGCTTGATATTATAGGGCATACATACTTTTTCAAGCTCTTCGATTAACCCAGCATTCCCCGCCAGATACCCCATACGCACACCAGCCAACCCAAATTTAGACAACGTACGCATGACCAACACCTTGTCGGGTAAATCGGCTAGATCATCCAGCCATGTAGCTCCGGCAAACGGCTGATAAGCCTCGTCGATCACCACCACCCCGGGTGCTATATTAATAATTTTCTGTATAT
>JALZUX010000171.1 GCA_023301405.1 Granulosicoccaceae bacterium
GCGCCGCTTACGAGGTGCGCCGTGGGCTTAGAGTTCAAAGTCATTGAAATGCTTTCTCCTGGGAGATTCGCTGGTCTGATTGATTAACAAAGTGCTTTGCTGAATTAAAAATCATATCAAAGCGTATTGGGTGCCGATGCGAAGTCCGTGCCTTAAAGTTATGCGGCAAGAAACTTGCCGCCAGAAATAAGCAGTTTAATGCATCTTGGTGTTGGAATTATCACAAAGCTAGCAAGGAAGTTGCGAAGTTTTCCGCCGTCCCGGTGGGAGTAAGCGGGAAAGCCGAAAACCAATCTTTGAGTCTATAGCATGTAATTTTGCCACCACATTTCGAATACCAACATACTCCAGAGTTCCTGTGAATAGTCTCGTTCGCCGCTCTGATGTTGCTTCCACAGTGATTTGATTTCGTTTGCATCAAAAATATTAGAAAGGCCGCTGTTGGGTGCAAGCAGGTATTTTTCAGCGATTGAGGCAATTTCAACACGAAGCCACTGAGCCAGTGGTACAGAAAAACCCATTTTTTTGCGGTAAAGAGTTTCGTGTGTCAGAAATCCTTCGAGTGTACTTTTAAGGACTGCTTTGCCTTCTTTTTTGTGAATTTTCATGTCGGATGGGATGGTGGCTGCGAATTCGACAACACGGTAATCGAGAATTGGCGCTCGAGTTTCCAATGAATTTGCCATGCTCATGCGGTCAACTTTTACCAGAATATCTCCTGGCAGGTAGCTCTTAATATCTGTGTAGAGTAGTCGGGACAAGTGATCGTCGGTGTCTGCGGCGTTGTAGTAGTCGCGAGTGATATCAGCAGCATCGTAGTTTGCGGTGTCTTTTTTAAATTGGCCCGTCACCAATCGGTCCCATATGTCTTGTCTGAAAAATGAATTGGACAGGAAAAAACCTGTGGCAGGGTCAACCGACAACGAGTGAAGCAGTGAGCCGCCCCGCCGCAGTTGATTGATCGGGCTGCGCTTCAATAATTTTGAAAGTGGGCTTACTATAGGTTGGCGCAGAGCTTTTGGTACTTTTGACCGCAGGCTATTTTCGAATTTATCGTTCAGGTATTTGCTGTAGCCGGCGAAATTTTCATCACCGCCATCACCGGCTAGTGCCACGGTCACCATAGTTCTGGCCAGCTGGGAAACAAAGTAGGTTGGAACAAATGAAGGGTCTGCAAATGGTTCGTCAAACATGGCGGCGATTGACACCAGGTTTGTTTCTACTTTTTCCTGCACCGTAAATTCGTGATGGCTGGTGTTGAATTGTTTGGCAACCTTTTCAGCGTAGATGACTTCGTCGAATTTTTTATTGTTGAACCCGATGGCACAAGTGGTTACTGGAGATTCGCTGTTATTCGCCATCATGCCAACCACTGCGCTTGAGTCCACACCGCCACTAAGGAATGCGCCCAGTGGTACGTCACTGATCATCCGTGTTTGCACGCTATCTTCGAGTAGTTCGAATAATTCGCCCTGAACTTGCTCTTGGGTTCGGGTTTGTGTGTTTGCAAATGATACATCCCAGTACTTATGTACCTGACATCCGTCTTTGTCGATAGTCATCCAGTGGCCGGGAGGTAGCTTTTGGATTGATTCAAAAATTGTTTTGGGGTCTGGCACGTATTGATAGAAAAAAAAGTCTTTTACAGCATCGGCCCGTATGGTGCGATCAATGTCTGGTGCGCACAATATTGATTTGATCTCTGACCCGAACAAAAACCTATCTCCTTTATTGTAATAATAGAGTGGTTTTTTGCCCAATCTGTCTCTGGCTAGAAAAAGAGTCTTATTTTGAATATCCCAGATTGCTATCGCAAACATGCCGTTTAACAGGCTAATGCATTCAGGGCCATGTTTCTCAAACAAGGCAATAAGCACTTCGGTGTCGGATGAGCCCCGAAAAGTGATGCCATCTTCTAGCAGCTCTTTCTTCAGCTCTTGAAAATTGTAAATTTCGCCGTTGTACACAGTCACATAGCGTCCACTCGGGGAGTGCATGGGTTGAGCGCCAGCTTCACTCAGGTCTATGATACTAAGTCGCCGATGACAAAGGGCAACCGAGTCTGTGATGAACTCACCACCGGCGTCCGGCCCGCGATGACGGATAGCTTCCCCCATTCGGCCTAGTACACCAGGAACGTCTGCGATGTCATTGTGGTACTGCGTAAAGCCTGCTATTCCGCACATAGTGGTGCGCCAATGTTTTGGGAGAGTCTGATTATCATTATATGTGTCTCTTTGGCTTTGTGGCTTGGAAATGTTTGTTCATGCTGGTTCAATGGTGGTGTCTGGTAGTAGGTTGACAGGGTGGTTCAGAAAATCCCTAGTCTTCCGTTAAGGTCGTTCAACTAGGGACGCCCGTTAATAATAAAAAGCTTGGTGTGATGACTTCAAATATATTAAAAAACAGTGACTATTTAAACGCAATGACCGTCGATGTAGAGGACTTCTTTCAGGTTTCGGCCTTTGAACCCTTTATCTCAAGGGAGAATTGGAAAAATTATGCTGGAAGAGTTGAAGCCAACACAGATCGTATCCTTCAAATGTTTGATGAACATCAGGTTCGGTGCACATTTTTTACACTTGGCTGGGTTGCAGAGCGCTATCCTGAGTTAGTGAAGCGTATCGTGGCGCAGGGGCATGATTTGGCCAGCCACGGATGGGATCATAAAAGAGTAACTACGCTGACGCGACAAGAGTTTGGTGATGATATTCGCCGGGCTAAGGCGGTGTTGGAAGATGTATCCGGGGTCCGTGTCATTGGGTATCGGGCGCCAAGTTATTCGTTTACGCTGAAAAATGACTGGGCGCACGATGTGCTCTCTGAGGAAGGGTACCTGTACAGCTCAAGTATAGCCCCGATAAAGCATGATCTTTACGGTATTCCGGGTGCTCCACGGTTTGCTCATCGCTGTGCGAACGATGAGGTTCTGGAATTGCCAATAACGACTACCCGTATTCTGCAAAAAAACTACCCTTGTGGCGGTGGCGGCTGGTTTCGGTTATATCCATATAATGTCAGTAAATGGGCCATCAATCGAGTTAACAAGAAAGATCACGAGGCAGCGATATTCTACTTCCATCCCTGGGAAATTGATCCTGAGCAGCCGCGCGTTGCTGGGGCGGATCTGCGAACTCGCTTTCGTCATTATCAGAATCTGCAGCGCATGGAGAATAAAGTGCGCCGTCTTCTAGCAGATTTTAATTGGGGCACAATTCCCGATGTCTATGAAGCAGAAATCAACCGCTCAGGATGAGTGTTTTTGGTGCCGTTACAGAGCGTTGTCATTCTATTGTTGGCAAAAAGGGTGTGTTGTTAATGTTACTAGGACTGGCTATTTAGTTGTTATGAGAAATAGTTCTCTTTCTGCTGCATGGTTGTGTGTATTAGTGTGGCGGAAAATGTCTACTCGTGCAGTTCCACGAGGGGCTGGCAGCGTGAAACCCTCG
>JALZUX010000172.1 GCA_023301405.1 Granulosicoccaceae bacterium
GGAGCTGACTTGACGACGCCTTCAGGTTCCTTAATTTCATTTTTCTTAGCAGTAGCCGCAGGTTCTTGTTCTTGTTCTTGTTCTTGTTCTTGTTCTTGTTCTTGTTCTTGTTCTTGTTCTTGTTCTGGCTCTGGCTCTGGCTCTGGCTCTGGCTCTGGCTCTGGCTCAGGCTCAGGCTCAGCTTTTGTGCTAACTTTTGATTTTTTTGCAGCAGGTTTTTGCTTATCTTCTTTCTTTTCGGTTTCTGCCTTAGCCACTTCAACCTCGGTCTCGGTTGGCGCTTCTTTTATTTCCGACAATCCAGAGTCATCAGCAACAACCGGATCAGCGTCCACAATTTTATTTGTCTCCGCGGTTTTTTCTAGGTCTTTAGTTTTCTTCTTTTCTAGCTCATTCTTTTTCGGATCAGAAACTTTATTTGTTGTCTCCTCAATGGCCGTACTTTCTGCGGAATCACCAGTCTGCTTTAACTCCATGTTAGACAAATGCAGCAGTAGAATATAGTTCTCACCATCTACACGCCCCTCCAAAAAACCTCTGTAAGGAATGCTACCACTACGGAATATCAGCGGATCACGCCCTTTGCCTCCACCACCGATCATCATCATTGAATTGGACTCTGCCAACTCAGAGGCCATGCCGTAAAGAAAGTCATAAGTCAGACCGTTAATATGCACAATTTGCAGCTTAGAAGAAAAAACAAATCGACGTATCGCGTCGTTTTTATCAAACTTCTGCCCGGTCCATGTCAATGGGACTTCCATATCTACATTGGCTTCTGAACGCTGACGAGCACGCTTCTCTTTTATCTTACCTTCGGGATCACGAACAACTTCAGTCTGTTGAATGCGGTAAACAATGCCATCATTCGAATTAACATAGACCTTTGACACACCCCACAAGTAGACACCACATTTTTCCATGTCCACTTCGGGATCAGCATCAACTAAAGCCAGCCCGAGTTTTTCCGGATCGTCGCCATAGCGCTCTACCAACGTTGCGTAATCGTGTTCAACGGTAGCCTTGAGAATCTTACGGGTGTAAGCGGTATTGCCGTTGCTGTCTACATAACGCAGGTCCTCCAAAACGCCGGTGGATTCCGCCTTAACTACTGCATCTCTTTGTCTGCTATCAGTCAGATTTACATTTGGCATAGCGAACTACTCTGACATAGGGCTTTGAATATAGTAATCATCTGATTGGCGTTACAGCATTTCGAAATCGAATTCATCATCTTCCTCGTCTTTCTCATCGCCGTCACCGGTAAAACATACCGCTGCTTGATCAAGGCCTACAAAATCAATACGTGATTGCTTACCAACCATCATCCAAACACTTTCATCCGGGGCTGCCAATATAAAGGCCGGATCAGCTGACACGCCATCACGATACAAAAAATCAAAACCAAAAATGGCACCGTCGATCAGTTTTTTCAGCAAGTCAGGTTCGAAGTTGGCATCTTTACCAAGCACGTAACAAAGACGTGCCCCACAGTCGAGAAACTCTTCCACTGAGACTTGATTATCAAGCGTAATCGTTAGATCAAAGCTTGAAGGCAGCAACACCAATTCTTCACCACTTAGGCTAACTGGCGAAAGGTCACCACGCTCTACCCATAAGCCATCATTATTAACATAACCAAATGCGGTACCACCATAGGGGATAAGTGTTTTGCCATCATTTGCTAGCGTGGCTAAACCACACCTATTACCGTCGATATCCCGTGTTTCCACATCAACTGAGCCATAGAGTTTTGAACGATCTATTTTATTGAGTTCACAGTCGAATTCTTTATCATTGAAACTGAATTTTAGCGACCTGGGCATTACTATCTCCTGACTAGCAACCTCATCAGTTGCACAACTTTTCTATATTTTCCATGGCATCCGCAAATGCTGCAATGCCATTGTCTTGCGGTCTGCAAGAAACCCCACGATCATCAATATAGGCACTCGCTGGCGGCTTGCCCTGTCCTGTATGTATTCTTTCAAAGGCAAATCCATGCTCTTCCAACCAGTTTTCTATTCTTGATTCTGCTTTTCTGTACTCAGCACTGGCCTTTTTACCGGTTGATAATCTAGAGGTCAGAATCACAATATCAGCGAATTCTGCCAGCTTACGCGTGAAATCCACGGCGCCATCAATCGGATCACCTATCTCTGCCAGACTAGTTCGACCAATTTTTTCAGCCAATACACCGTCAAGATCAACACACACCGTTGGCCTTGATATTCGTTTGAAACTTCGCTTTCTGTCCGCGGCGCGCTTTGGCCTTGCTTCTGACTTTAGCGCTTCGCCACGCAGGCCTTCTACACCACGAATAGTAATTCTACTGTGATCTTGTGGAGCTTGGTCTGCGGGTGGTGGTGGCCCACCAACGCATTGCAGCATCGCATCCATTGCCGCATGCCCCGAAAGCCATGGATCATCCAACCATTCATCACCGCTCCAGACAGTACCAAAATGATCCCTTGTATGGTGCAAGCCAGGCAGTCGAAACCATGCACCAAGACTGCCTTCTTTTAGCTTTTTAGGGAATGTTTCAGGCTCTTCGCTAAGGTTATTCTCTTCCCAGGTAGACACAATAGAATGTGCCATCGCGAATACATGCTCTGTAGGCGCAGGCTTTTCAAACAACACCCACAAGTGATACCCACCATTATTATTTGAATCAAACAACAACGGGTCGTAGCCCAGATTTTGTAGTTTCCGCCACCAATTTATCGCACCAACCAGATTACGGCGCGCATGTTCTTCTGCATCAGCCTTTTCGCTATCATGCATGTCTATATCAATACCAAGCCAGCGACTGGTCTCTTCATTACTCTTGGCGTGCAAACCAATGATCTGCGGTCGTTGTCGATGCGCACTGGCAAAATGTCTGGTCAGCTTATCAAGGGTGACCATATCCGGGCCACGCTTAGCTGCAACGGGTAATGTCATTGCCTTGTAGGTACGGCCCGATTTTTTTTGTTCCCCCTGCGTCAAAGACGCGTATTGCCCCCAGACATCCTTGCGATTAACCAGGCGTTCCATCGCCCACTCAGCCATTTCACGAGCTCGGGATTGCCACTCTTTAACGACAATTTCGTGGTGACTAGCCATTAATAATCAAAGCCCTTGTGAGCCTACTTCGTTTTATGCGCAACATATTGTATTTATTCTTAATTATCGAGTTGCTTTTTGTTTTTATTCCTAAACAATACATCAGATAGATGTATTAAGGGTAGACCAGACCACAAACCTGTGTTGCAAGTCTGTTAGCACAACGGCCAAATATAAAGAAGTTCTGCCCGGTTATGCCCCTCTACTTTGATAATCTACAGCCTTTCAGCAAACAATTGCATCGCTGATTTTTGAAAAGCTCACTCTCAATTTTCATGGCATACTCCAACAGAACTCGTTAAGGAGTACGCCTTGAAATTCTGCCCCGCGTGTGGCAACAGCACAATCATGTCGATACCCGACGGTGACAACCGCGAACGTCAGGTCTGCGAACACTGCGATACCATTCATTATCAAAACCCCAACAATGTTGTTGGCTGTCTATTGGAATGGGAAGGCAAAGTACTACTGTGCAAACGTGGTATTGAGCCACGGTATGGCTATTGGACTCTACCTGCAGGCTTCATGGAAAATCAGGAGACTACGATGGAAGGAGCAGCGCGAGAAGCCCGTGAAGAGGCAAACGCAACTGCTGTCGATCTGAGGCTTTTTGGTGTCTATAACCTGCCGCGTATCAGCCAGGTCTACATCATGTTTGTTGGAAAACTAAAAAACGGGTTTGCTGAAGTCGGCGAAGAATCACTGGAAGTCGGGCTGTACGCAGAAGCTGATATTCCATGGGACGATCTGGCGTTTCCTATCGTCGTTGAAAGTCTCAAACGTTATTTTGAAGACAGACCCAACCATCGCGTACATTTTGCAGATATTACCGGTCGCCCGGGCACAGATATCAAAATAACCCGCTATTAGCCCTACAACTAGTAGAAACGTAAAACCACAGTAGGCAGGTGCAGAGAATCTGCTCATTTTTTGTGGCAGGCTCTTGTAGCCCACCACAAAAAAGTGTCATCTCAAATAGTGACGACTTAGGTCTGTGGCGAGAACAACTCTAAAATATCATCAGCAGCTAGACCGCGAATTACCTGTTCGCGATTTTCAACAACAATATCTGCCAACTGTTTTTTTCGTTCCTGCAATTCCAGTATTTTCTCTTCAACCGTTTGCTCTGTTATCAAGCGATAAACAAATACCGGCTTGTCCTGACCGATTCGATGCGCCCGGTCAATCGCCTGGTTTTCTACCGCAGGATTCCACCACGGATCATAAAGTATAACGGTATCGGCTTTGGTCAGGTTTAATCCCGTACCACCTGCTTTCAGTGATATCAGGAAGACATCCACATTGCCCGACTGGAATTCGTCAACCGCTTCATCACGCTTTTTAGTTTTACCGGTCAGCTTGGTATAACTGATACCAGCCGCTTTAATTTCTGTTTCTATTAACGACAGCATTTCGGTAAATTGCGAAAACAGTAATACCCGCCTGCCCTCTTCAACAAAAGTGGGTAGCATTTCCATGAGTGAATCAAGCTTAGCTGATTGCGTAACGCTTCGAGCTTGGCTCATTTTTACCAACCGCGGATCAAGGCAAGTTTGACGCATGCGTAACAAAGCATCCAGCACGGTAATATGGCTTTGGCCCAACCCGCTTTCGGATAACGCGCGACGAACACGCGATTCCATTGATGCTCGAATGCCTTCATACAACACTGCTTGATCAGGATAGAGCGCCACTCGATGGACGATCTCAGTTTTAGCCGGTAGCTCCGATGCAACGGCATCTTTACTACGACGCAAGATAAATGGCTTTAGTCTTTTAGTTAATGCAATCGCCGGTAGAGTCTCTGACGTTTTTTCTATCGGATTACGAAAGGTTTTATTAAAATTCTTCTGATCACCGAAAAACCCGGGCATTAAAAATCGGAACTGCGACCATACTTCTCCCAAGTGATTTTCAACCGGTGTACCAGTAAGGCACAAACGGTGGTTAGCACGCACATCACAAACGGCCTTGGCCTGCTTAGTGGCAGGATTTTTAATAGCCTGTGCTTCATCAAGAATTAAATAGTGATAATTTCTTTGCTGATGAATTTCCAGATCACGCGACAACAAAGCGTAAGTCGTTAGTAAAAGATCGTACTGATCAAGCGTATGGAAATGCTCAGTCCGCTCCGTGCCGTGAAGTACAAGGACACGTAGGTTAGGCGCAAACTTTTCTGCTTCTCGACGCCAGTTCCCCATCAAACTGGTGGGTGCCACTACCAATGAAGGCGTCACTGCTCTGCCCTCTTGCTTTTCAACCAATACGGTGGCGAGCGCCTGGACAGTTTTTCCAAGTCCCATGTCATCAGCCAGAATACCGCTGAAGCCAAACTCGCGTAAAAACTGTAGCCAGTTAAGTCCGTCACGCTGGTAATCACGCAAATCTGCGGTCAGGTGAGTAGGTACAGGGACTGCTTCAATACCCTTAAAGGATTTCATCCGTTCTAGCAGTTCTGCAAGACGACCGGGAATTTCCCATTCAAGATTAATCTCGCCAATCGCATTAATCCCTTCAGCAATATCACTGATCACAGTCGATTGCAGCTCAGAGAATCTCAACTTGCCATCTTCGTGCTCGTGTATCTCTACCAGCACCTCTAATACCGGTCGAATATGCTTTATTGGAAATTCAATCAAAGTTTCTTCATCAAGCCACACGGTAGCCGACGCTTCAGGGTCATCAAGGTAGCGTGGTAAATCGCCGCCGACTCTCTCGAGAAAGCTTGCCAACACAGGGATCAAAGCAATCGGCTGGCCATCGATAATAAAATTCAGATCAAGATCGAACCAATGGTTTTCGATCGAGTGATCCACATTCATCTGCCACTCTTTAGAGGTAATGATGCGGAACTCAAACTCGGGAGTACGCTCAATGATCCACCCATTGCGACGCAGATCAGCAAGCTTGCCGTCTATCAGGTCTTGCCACAACACCATATCGCGTGACGTTTTCGCTTCAACATTTAATTGGATGGTACCGTTGGCGTGCACGGTATTTACCCATTCGGGTAAGTTGGTACTGGTTAATTCATTTATTAACGCCAGCTCTGCATCGGTCTTTCTTATGACTCTGACAAACTCACCGTCTTCCTGTCGATGTAAAAATTCTTTTTGCTCAGATATCGCCATCATATGTGGCAGGCGTGCCCCGTCATAGTCAACCATTATCTCTGCATAACGATTTGTGCCAGAGCTGTCTTTGTGTGCAGTCAGCACCACTACGCCTCGCGGATTAACACCGGCTATCTGGCGAACGTCGATTGCAGCTGGTAACGGTAAATCAACCGATTCAAGAGTTTCAACCATGAACTCCGATATACGCATCGCATCTGCTTCGGCGACTGGCGGCAGATATGGGGCACCGGCTAAAAACTTCGGCGGGACATCAGTCTCAATCACACCACAGCGGGCCGTGCGTGGCTGCACATACCAAGGGGGTAGCGTAGGCAAACATACAAACGGCTCATCACTATCAACCAGCTTTATTTGCAGTGACTTGTTGCCATCTTCCGTCGTCACCCAATCAGCTTCAATGGGCCGGTTGCTGTCTATTTTTAAGGCCTCGCTATCAAAGGCCTCAAAGTGGCAAGAACCAGTTTCGACCATCCAACGGAACACCATGTAACCATGTTCACCGGTCAGGTTGAGACCTGTCGGGCTATCTTTAAGGCCGATTAGCGCATTACAAATTCGGGCATCGTGACTACTGAGATCAGTCGCATCAAAATGACGCCTGTCCAGAGTAAGAGGTGATGACTTACCCAAACCACCGCTGCGAAGTTTACGCGCCGAATAAGCAGCGACCTCGTAGCGGACATCTTGGCGCAAGCGGATTTGTCGGATGCGATACAACACCACCACCGCATCAATGGCGATAGAGGCGTCGTCTTGATCGCGATGATTTTTCAACGCATCGCGCCAGATTTCTAATGAATCTGTACCGCTACTGCTGCCTTCATCAGCATCGAGCCATGACAGTAATACCGCCCCGACGTGCTTGCAGTTAAGACGAACCGGGCAACTGCATGTGCCACGCAGGCTCAAGTTCTCACGCCCGCGCGTCACCACAATGCGCAGCTCATATGGCACGTCTGCAGAGCCTTGTACTTTGGCTGTGACCGTTTTATTTCCATCGAACAAAAGTTCACTGACAAGACCTTCTGCAGCGTACTCACGAGCACGATTAAAGGTCGCTTCATCAAATTCAATGGCGCAAGCACGCAATACCGCACCCTTGTCAAAAGGATTTACAAGCTCTTGCGGTCCCGCAGGAAGATTTGCCGTGTTCATTTACCTACCGAGTCGTTCATCAACCGCCCATTTCAACAAGAGGAGCGCTCTGAAGCAAGCTTTCATAATGATTACTTACTTGAGCAAGATTTATTGTGTTTAAAAAACCTGAATAAGCCAGATAACTTAACAGAAATCGCATGTCACTTGCCCATGCAGGCAAGTATCGAGGAGCGATGCACATGCCGATCCGAGATAACTGGCTAAGCACAGGAATATCTTCCAGGTCCAGCTTCCAGCAGAATAACAACAACATGCAATCTGCACGGCTATTAGCTACCAGCGCACGTAAAAAATTATGAACCCTGATGAGTCCATCAAGGTAGACCATATCTTTAGTAAACGGCGCACCACCCGTCAGCACGCCACCTCGAAAAACTCTTCTGTAATTTTCAAAGGCTTGAAAGCGAGATCCTGTTCGCTCCATAAAATAATGATAGACCTCGATAAAATCTGCCCCATCCACCGCCATCTGAATAGCAAGCGTCCGATGAGACAGCCTTTTCAGCCGATCGAGATCCATAGAACCTGTAATAAGCTCAGAAAATAAAGCCAGCCCTTCTTGCGTTCGAGCGGTGCCCGCATAACTCGTCGATAGTATCGGCAACGCTGCCTGATATTTACCGTTTAAAGATGTTGCGACATGAATACCAGCCTCATGGTGGATTAGCTCATCGATATCCTTGTCATTAAATTTTGCATCGCGTCGAACGCGGATCCGCTCACGACCAGCCAATGCGTTAGCTGACAACTCATCAACCACGGTAACAACCGGTGCGTCATCGGCAAACATTTTTTGCACAGCCGTTTCTAACTTGGCGGCCAGTTCACTGCTATCAACATCCGTTTGCAACAAAAATTTTTCGTTAAATCCATCAAGTTGACTCTGCGCATCCGAGAAATCACCAGCAAGTGTCAGCGCTGTGCTGGTTTGATCAATCAACACGTCACCTGGCGCACCATACAAGGCACTGGAATAAGTGAAAAATTCCGGTGTTCCACAGGCAAGCCGCATTCGTGCACTGTTTTCAATTGACATCGCCTGCCGATCAAGCCAATCGCTGATTCCCACCCCTTGATCAAATTGCGCAGTCTTGGTTAAGCGCCGCGCTTGCGCCACTAGATCAAGCTCCGGCTGAGCATTGTAATCCGCATAGCTAACCACGGGCAGTCTTTTGGCGTTATTGGCTAAAAATTGATCACGCACACCACCATGCCAACCTAGGTGAGTCACCACTCTGGTTTTTTGTGCGGCTGATTTCAGCATATGACAAATTTGTGTTGACTGGTTTTTGACAACGTCACCCATGAAACGTTTTCACTCAACCGCCCACTAGGACCGCTTCGCAGTGAATGGTATTGAGTTGCCGCTCGAGAATTGGAGACTCGATTAGGCAAAAATGGCGATTGAAGAATTATCCAAGGAACATACCCGGCGGCTACTATTGCCTCAATATTTTTATTCGGGACCGGACCTGACCCGACTATCTGAGCCCGGAAAAGACCACCAAAACCAAATGACGGACCAATTCCTCGCGCATCTCCGCGCGTAGAATTCGTTCTTCATCGTTTTTTGCCAGTACATCGGTTTCGTCGTAAGTGAAATCACGCGCGACTGAGACCGTTTGTGCCTTGGGGAGTTTGCTGGAATCGATCACCAGTTCACCACCTTTTACGCCATCTTCTGCTCTGACGGTTCGCAAGCCGACAGAATGCAGCAGTTCGTATTCACTGACCCTGCCCGACCCACTAACGGAAGCCACTCTGCGCGACAAAATTTCGTCGCTTAGAATGACCACGGTGTCGGCTTGTTCACGAAACGCCGCGAACTGAACTTGCTGGGCCTTTAACGCATTGCGCAGCGGCCGCAGCACACTGACACTGCCTTGATCTTCAAGATGTAACTGACCAACCAGTTGGCTACCCGACTGCTGGGCACCACGTATGTGAAAGCCACAACTGCCTAGCACCAAGGTGCTAAGCACAACAATCAAAGTGCTAAGCCTGCGAATATTCATGAAGCAACAATATTAACAAGTTTTTCTGGCACCACAATCACCTTACGAATTGTTTTTCCTTCGGTATGACGCTGGACCTGCTCATCAGCAAGTGCCGACGCCTCGCAATCTTCCTTCGAAGCGCCACTTGCCATTATAATTCGACCCCTTAGCTTACCGTTGACTTGAACCACCAGTTCGATTTCGCTGCGTTGCAACGCTGATTCATCTATTTTCGGCCATTCAGCTTCTACTATTGCGTGTTGTTTTCCTAGTGTCTGCCACAATTTATGACAAACATGAGGAATAACCGGCGACAACATTAGCACGGCAGATTCCAAGGCTTCTTGTAAAATTGCCTGATCGGAGGGAGAATCCTGCTTGTAGCGATTAACGTCGTTCAGCAATTCCATGACAGCCGCAAGTGCAGTGTTAAACGTGTAGCGACGCTGCATATCATCGGTGACTTTTTTGATTGTTTCATGCGTCTTACGACGCAGAGCACGCTGCTCGTCTGTAAGAGAATCTGTCCAGTTTATAGCATTGCCCGCCGTGTCGTGCAGACCGCTGGCAGCATGCTCATGAGTGGTTTTCCAAAGCCGCTTAATAAACCGGTTAGCGCCTTCCACGCCGGCATCATTCCATTCAAGTGACTGATCAGGCGGCGATGCGAACATCGAGAAAAAACGCACCGTATCTGCACCATAGCGATCAATCAGTTCCTGCGGATCAACGCCATTGCCTTTTGACTTAGACATTTTCTCTATACCACCGACCATGACGTTACTATTATCACTACGTCGAGTGGCGGAAATCACTTTGCCTTTATCATTTTTTTCTACATCGACTTCTGCAGGAGTAACGTACTCCTTACGGCCGCGATCGTCTTCGGTAAAATAGGTTTCCGCGACCACCATGCCCTGGGTCAGCAAACGGGTGAATGGTTCATCAGACGTGACAAGCCCTGTATCTCGCATAAGCTTATGGAAAAAACGCGCGTACAGTAAGTGCAGCACCGCATGCTCGATACCACCAATGTAGTGATCCACCGGCAACCAGTAGTTTGCACGTTCATCAAGCATTGAGTCAGCGTCAACACAGCAGTAGCGTGCGTAGTACCACGATGATTCAAAAAACGTGTCAAAGGTATCTGTTTCTCGAGTCCCTTTCTGATCAGAGCCTGGCATTGTCGTTTCATAAAACGACGGATCACTTTTAATTGGTGAATTCACCCCTGAAAATTCTACATCTTCAGGCAGTATTACTGGCAAATCTGTTTCAGCAACGATTTGCATACTACCTTCATCGTCATACACTATGGGGATCGGGCAACCCCAGTATCGTTGTCGCGACACACCCCAGTCACGAATTCGATAATTTACTTTACGTGAACCTGCACCAATGCTCTCCAGCTTGGCGCAGATACCATCAAACGCGGCCTGAAAGTCTAAGTCATTGAACTCCTCTGAATTACAAAGTGCGCCACGTGCAGTGAACGCGCCCTCAGAAATATCTGCCGGAGACCCGTCTGCGTCGTTAATGACCACGCACTTTTCAATGTTATATTTTTCGGCAAATTCCCAGTCACGCTGATCATGCGCTGGTACGGCCATCACTGCTCCGGTGCCGTAACCCATCAATACAAAGTTGGCTACCCATAGCGGTACTTTTTCACCAGACAATGGATGAATCAGGTTAATGCCAAGGGCCATGCCCTTTTTTTCCATGGTCTCCATATTCGCTTCAGAAGTATCAGTGACCTTGCACTCTTCAAGAAAAGCAGCTAAGTCGGGGTTATTCTCTGCGGCATTTTTAGCTAGCGGATGCTCGGCTGCAACTGCTGCATAAGTGACTCCGTAAATAGTATCCGGTCGTGTTGTATAGACGGCCAGCGAATCGCCGTTTTCCACTTTGAATTCGAACTCCAAACCCTCTGAACGACCAATCCAGTTGCGTTGCATGGTACGAACAGAATCAGGCCAGCCTTCTAGCTTGTCTATGTCATTGAGCAGTTCTTCTGCGTAGTCTGTAATACGAATAAACCACTGCGGTATCTCGCGCCGTTCGACCAGAGCGCCCGAACGCCAGCCGCGACCGTCTACTACTTGCTCATTAGCCAGTACCGTCTGTTCTTCCGGATCCCAGTTAACAACAGCCATTTTTTTATACGCTAGCCCTTTCTCAACTAACTTGGTAAAAAACCATTGTTCCCATCGATAATATTCCGGTGTACAGGTAGCAAGCTCACGCGACCAGTCATAAGCAAAACCCAGGCTTTGCAACTGATCTTTCATGTAGGCGATGTTCTCATAGGTCCACTTAGCTGCCGGCACCTGATTTTTTATCGCTGCATTTTCTGCAGGTAGCCCGAATGCATCCCAACCCATTGGTTGCAAAACGTTTTTACCCAGCATTCGCTGAAATCGAGATATCACATCTCCAATGCTGTAGTTACGCACATGCCCCATATGCAGCTTGCCACTGGGATAGGGAAACATAGCCAGACAATAGTACTTTTCACGAGACGGATCTTCCGTCACCTCGAATGACTTGTTGTCGTTCCAGTACGCCTGGGCAGATTTCTCTACCTCACGGTTATTATAGACTTCTTGCATAGCGCGCCAATTTGGAGTTCGGTTACCGAATTATTCGTTGTTTAAAGCATAGCTGCCCGCACTGCGAACATTACACAAGGCTGCAACATGATACAGCAATAGTGCAGCTAAATACGAACCACAAACCATCCACAGTGCGCTAATAACGGCCCAAACAGGCCGATAGTCAAAAGCGCAGAAGAAAAAACACCAACATGACGGCAATCAACCCCTATACCGCATTATTCATCGGGCTTTGCACTCAGCGACCGTGGGGTAGAAATAGTACGAAACAGGTCGGTGATTGAGAGATAAGTGCAGCCAGCGAGGTGCCGGACACAATCAGGCAAAATAGGGAGCACCAAGTTAACAGGGAAAGGTTTCGCCTGATGGCGACTAGGCATACTGCTATCTTTAAAAGCGCTGCTTTAATGGTTGTATGACGCTATAAACATAGGCGTTTTGCTCTAATTCACCTACCGCCAAGTGAACTATGCGGGCTATGATTCAGGCAGCCTTGCGTAAATCGTACAGAGAAATAATCTCTTGCAACGGCGCGCTACTGCCCCTGGTGTCTACTGATGGGAGGCCGAGCCGAGAAGCGATTTCCTGTCTTTGCAACGCCGCCGCCCGATACTTGATGAACGTTGTTGCATCAAATTCAGATGACTCACCTGACTCTTTACTATACATGGTGACATAGCACCGAGATGGCACCACGCCAGTGAAAATCATTTCCTGCAGCCTGTCCACATTAAAAAACTCCGGCACCAGCTGGTCACGAAAATCGTCCTGATCAATATTAGCGTCAAAAAACAGCTCAACCAGTTTTCTTCGCTGATCCTTACCAAGACCGTACTCATCTGCGACAATCGCCAGATTTTGCACCGCATAGCGGTCTGAGGACTGAATTGAAAAAGCCACCAGCCGACGCAGTGCATTGATCATTGAGTCCGACAACGCCTGTTGTGAGCATTGAGTAGAGTTATCGTGTTTTTCTATTTCCTGGGCCAACTTTAACAATAAGGGACGCACTACTCTGCCACGGATATGACATGACCAGTAAATCCTGATACCGCTATGCTTCCACCAGACAGGCATCATGTCCGGGTCATGGATGCCCTCTTCTTCACTAATCGCCGTATCAATGAGCTTGGTGATTATGCCGCACAATGTATAAGGTTCATGGGTGGCAGTTGCTTGCAGCGTCATCTCTGTAAAGCGATCAAAATTATATTGCTGCTGCGGCAGAATTAACGATTTACAACGCAGAGTAGCTTGTGCTTTCTCGTAGGCAGAAACACTTGACTCTGCATCAGTCAATTCAGACACCATCGCCGCCAACGGGCCGCCAAAACGGTTTTTAATATTGTTTAAGGATTGATCATAACCCGCTATGGGGCGTGATCCATCTTCAACGACATCATGCAGAATACCAATAGTCGCAACGCAAGGCTCAAGAGCATCACCAAAAATTGTTTCACTAACCGCGGCAATTCTTAATGAGTGCCCGATCATTGTGCCAGCTGATTTTCTTCTGCCTTTTTCCAGGTATTGCATCATTTCAAGTGCAGCAATATGAATCGTTGCCAGTGAGTTATAATTTTCACCGGCATTAAAAGACTCAATTAGCGGCAAATTATTATGAACACCATGAACTGCCTTACCGCGCCTACCTACCAGTCGGCGCCGTTTCGACGCATCGGCAAGTGTGTCAGCAACCGCACTCATTAACGTGTGCTCAAGCGGTTCGGCTAACGCCCCGTAGTCAACGCCAGAAAGGCTCAATGCAGCGCGCGACTGTCGGTAATGCAGGTCAAGCCACGGGCGCTCAGGAAAAGAACCGCTGCAATCAAAACCGGCCAGCGTCATCTCTTCTCTTTTCACCTGATCAAGGTTCGCTAACACTTCATCACCGGCAGCACGAGCAACTAACCGTAAC
>JALZUX010000173.1 GCA_023301405.1 Granulosicoccaceae bacterium
GCAGTAACAACGGAAACCTGCTTAAGTTCAAGTTTCTTCTCAGCGAGCGGGCCGGTTACTGCACGACCCAGAAACGTGTTAAAAATAGAGTTTGTATTGAGATCGTACATAACCTTGTTGGATCGACTTAACAGCCCTGATGTGCGCAGTACGGGCCTTTCTACGCCAGCTGGCAGCGCGTCGGTATAGAACGCTTGTGCAGCGCCGCAGAGCGTGCAATACGGAATGCCCAGATCCCGCCCACCCAGGGTATCGTTTACTAACTCGCGAACTTCCATGACCTGTCTGGGGTAGGCGCGCGCTTCGCCATTAACTTCAATACCAAAAACTATGTCGCTGTCTTCCAGCCAGGTTGCATCTTCAGCGCTGCTCACCACCGGGTTGTCGATACCGGGAATACAATTGCAACTCTCATCGGTTTCGCCATAGGCGCGATTGTCTATCAGTACGCCGCCCCACGATACTAGTCGCCAGTCGATATCCCCTTCAACAAACAGTTCATCCCAACCTGCAATATTGAGCGTGAAAATTGTGCGCTTGTAGTCCAGATAATCAGGCGGAGCCGGGATGTTCCAGGCTAACAAATGATTGGTGACATCGTGCCACGCATTGATGCCTTTGAACGTTTTACCCAGCAGCTCTGATGCGGCGTCGGTAAGTGCCAGCCGCGCCTGTAGGGTTGCGGCAAATCGCAGCATGTCGCTAACGATCCAGGCCAGTCGGGGATCACCGGATCTGCCTATAGCCGAGAGCGCTGACTGCTGATTTTTGTCCCACACGGACAATACCGTGCTATCAATAAATGCCACTCGAGCAGCAAACTGTAATGCCGGTGAAAGTGGCCCGTCCGGCACCGAAGGGGCTGCACCAAATTGCGCTACGACATAATCTGGTAGAGGGTCTGAATCTTGTGCGAGCAGCAGGGAAGGCAGCATGCCATACAGCGCAAGCGCTGCAAGTAGTAGTCGGAAATAAGTGCGGGAATCCATAGTTATAAGGTGCTCTTGTTAAAGCAAAAATGATCAGCTATCAGGATATATTGCAATGGCAAACGGTTGTACTTAATCAGGGTGTCAATACACTCAGAAATCGGCGATAAGCAGGCGCTGGGTCTGTGTAGTTTGCCACCACCGTTTGATGCAATTGCAACTGATTAACAAGCGGACTTGTTTATCTGAGTTCGTTATCGTTCTGAAGTTCATCGTCTATATAGTGGACGCTAGGTTTTCAATTCCATGTCTACAGTCCGTGAATTCAGGTAAGGCACCGATGGCTTGAATTACAGATATTATTCACCAATGATTCAAAGCCTGTAAGGTTTATACGGCCATTATTGGTCAATAGAGCTGGAAATGGGGGCGTCGTGTCTTGTTAGATTATCCGTGCCACAGCTTACTATGAAAAGTGATCAGTACAGCTCGCGTAAAAAGCAAGGCACAAAAATAATCGTTTTTTGAAAAATAGCGTAACGGCAGTGAGCAGTGCAAGCCTGGTTGTACGGCAGTAGTACCGTACTGGACACTATTGATTTAGTTAAAGTAGGATAGGCGTAAAAACTAACTTATTGGTGTTGGTAATGCCAGCCCGCAATCGATGGAACGATATGATCAAAGCTAGTGATAACACTACCGGGATTCGTGCCTGGGAGACCGAAGTCAGCAAGTATTTTCATACTGGTGGTAAGGCCCAGGTTGATGCAAACAAGTTGCCGCTGGTAGGGCATCGATCATTCAGGGAGTTTTTAACTGAAGTTGATGGCCGGGGCAGAGTGCTGGTTGGGAGTAAGGGGCTTGGGAAATCGACCGGGCTTGCCCGCAAGGCGGTACAGTTAAAAAATGATGGTAATCAAATTGTGCCAATGTACCATCCGTATATTGTGCTGCTGCAAGAGATCAATGTTGATATTCATGAAGATGAATACTCAAAATTCAGAGAGCACGGCTATTGGGCGGTGATGTGGAAAATGGTTTTTGCCACGGTGCTGGTGCTCGAGATAAATAAGGAGGCGGTAAGTCGCGGTGGTCTACATCGCGTGTTAGGTTGCTCGGTAAATAATTCTGAGTGGAAGGTGTTCGAAAGCATTGGTAAGAAGTATCAAGATTGCATTGTTAACCGGCAAGACTATGTCACACCAATAATTGATGCTTTCTTGCGTCGAAATTTTACGCAAGGGCAGATATATCAATGGTTAGGCGATTTAGTTTATCCAAAGCTTAAAGTGACTCAGAGTGAGTATTACACGATTATTCTGGATCAGGTTGATCAGGCTTTTCGGCGCTACCATGATAGGCAGAGTGATTTGACCGAAGGTGTGTTGTCTGTGTGGGAGGCAGTGCAGACTGGTCTTGTTGATGCGATCGGTGAAATGCAAGATATCGGGGCTGGTAGTTTTCGTATTTATGCGGCTATTCGTTCAGAAGCCTATCGTAAGTATGCATTGCACGGTAAGCAAAATAAGGCGCAGGTATCTAGTTATTGCGTTGAGCTTAACTACGACAATGATCTTCTGGAAGATATATTTAACCTGAATGTGAAGCTGACTGATCGCAATGATCTGGCCAAGCCAGAGGCAACTTCATACGCAGAACGATACATTGGCGTAACGGAATTCCGCAATGTTAATGTTCCCGATACTTCAGAGCAGGTGATTCAGTGGTTGGTACGTCATACGTTTGGTTCTCCGCGGGAGTTAGTGTGGCATGGTAGACGTATTGGTGAGAATGTCCCGCCAGCCAAACGCTCTATTCGTAAAACGATGTCTTTAACGATTAACGATACCGCCAATGATATTCTTGCTGACTATCTGGCTGAAATGGTACCGCCGTGGGATTCATCCGTAGAGCAAATCTACCAGAGCCTGACTCACTGCATATTGAGTAAAGAGCAGGTGGACGATATCAGTGCCAGTTACGCAGGCAACTTTGGCAGGTGCCCAATTCGTTATCTGTATAGCTGTGGGTTAATTGGGTATGCAAATGCCGGATCACAGTTTTTTCTTAAGGTATCCAGAACGGGCAGCGAAAAAAATCTGCCTGATGCGGCCTATTATCTTGTACACCCATGCTTGTATGGTCAGGTGCTTGAGAAATTGTCAGCGGTTGATCGGCCAGGTTTCATCTCTCATTCGATTGTTGTCGGAAATAGCCTTGAATGTCCGGAAAATATTTATAAACCAAGGTTGATTGTCTATTTTGATATTGATCAGCAGGTCGCATGGGTAAGCATGATGCCCTCAGCAAATAGTTGGAACCCGTCAGTAGAGACCATCAGCGCTTACCGGGTAGATTCTCTAACCATCAATCCTGATAAAGAGGATGCAGGGTCTATATTTCTTTTTGCGATGCTTGCATGTGTCAGTGAAAAAAGAAAACGTAATCCCACTATTGATGAGCTTTGCAGTTTTATTGGCTGGCTTGTATCGAAGAATCTAGTGCCGCAGGCCATGGGGTCGGGAGTCGACAGGGCAGATACGGTTGATTATTTTCAAAAAATGCTTAACGTCAGCGACTTGCCTGTGTCGCCGTTGGTTAAGGCGAAAGCGATCGTCGAGTCGCTAAGTGGCTTTGATGGTGAGTTAGGTTTTCAGGCGCAAGTTGGCAGGCAATCGGTTATTGGCTATTCACTTAGTGGAGTCATGCATGGTGAGATTCAGCGTCGTTATTCTACTTTAAGGAAGTAAGGGTGGGTCGCCGCTGTGTGTGTGAGGCAGTGCCTTGCGGCAAAAGTAGCATCAGCGTTAGTTCTGTGCAGAACTGGAAAAAATAACTGAAAAAATAAGGGGCAGGTCTTGCAATGACGTATTGCAAGACCTGATCTTGTTATTTTCTATCTAAGGGGCCTGTCCTTATATTTTTTACCCTATTTGTCTTCGCGGGCAATAGTCAACAAGCAGAGCGCCAGAAGTAAGGTTGCGACGGCGCCCGATCCTCCGCCAACAGCGGAGGGTAGAAAAGCCTCGCGTCCAAACACAATCAACAGCGCATTGGCAGACAAGGCAACGGCGCCAGCGAGCGCAGTCAAGCCACCCAATGCCTTGCCGCCCTCGGCCATTTTTGCCATGCCAAAAACTAGTGCGGCCAAGCCTAACAAAATCTTTGCGGCGTTATAAATCATAAAGGACAATGCGACGACTGCCCCTGCCACAGGCCCAAGTGCCTCGACTTGACCGGCAGCCGCAAACATTGGCCCGAACATAGTGAGACCAATGCTAACTTGCACTACATTGAGTAAAGCACTGAAAGCAATGGCAGCCCATCCCAACTGATAGTTTTTGGCCTGCAACATCGCAGCACCGGCAAACGCTGCAAGAATGGAGAAAAGAAAACCTTCAAGCCCCCATATCAGTTTCATTGGCCCCTTAATCTCGTTGATGAAGAGGGCAGTATAGATTGCCTGCGTAACCACCAGCACCAACAGCAGCAATGCTGTGATTCGAACGGTTCGTGTATTAGTGAAATTCATCTTGCTTCCTGTGATTTTTTCTATATCTAACGATTACTCATAGCGCGACAGCACCATGCTTCCTCAACTTTAACGTAGTCCCGCATCAGGCTTTAAGCGGCCTTCGAATGTTACTACTCGCCACCTCCGTTTAATGATCGCTTCAGCGACAGTAAATGCAGTGGCGATATTTCTCGTACCATAGCGTTGACCGCTTCTTCGACACCGTACCCATCAGGGAGTTCCTCTAATTAAGCGACACTCATAAGCTAGCGCTCACCTGTTCAAAC
>JALZUX010000174.1 GCA_023301405.1 Granulosicoccaceae bacterium
CGATCGATTTCGTTAAAGAAGAATGACTATTCGCCTCAATCGATCGAAATATCTGACTCAAAATCTCACGCCCTCGCAACGACCCTAGTTCCCGGACAGCCACCTAGGTGACTTTCTGCGAATCGGGATCTACAGTGTACTTGGTCTATTGGTCTGCTATTTCGAACAAGCTTGCTACGACAAGTAACCTTACGCGCGTTTATTGCTCAAATATCACACCTTCGCGTCAGCCTTGGCGCCCGGACAGCCGCTGGTCTGGCGTGTCGGTGGTGTGAGGCTTGTCTAAGAATAGTCCAATCAGCTGGTTTTGATGTGGATAAATAATTTGTCAAAGGTCAACCGGGCCGGCAACGCAAGTGTTGAGGCCTAAGGCTTTTTAGAATTTATGCACGGGATGGCGGTTTTGTCTGAATCTGGCCCCGTTGTGGTCAGGGCCGACCTATTTAGCCGAGCAAATTTGTCTGTGGCGGTGTATTATCGCGCGGTGCCGGGTTGCGTCCGGCGACCCAATATTAACCGACATCGACTAAACTATCTTCTATGAATCGTATACCGGAATTTATCAGTAATCATCCCATTTTATTTTTAGCACTGGCTGTGGTTATCGGAATGATCGCGTTTTTTGAATATCAGCGCTTATTCTCAGGCATAAAGCAGCTGAGCCCTATCGAAGCCACTCGGCTACAAAATGACGAAGATGCTGTGTTTGTTGACGTCAGAGATGACGCTGAGTTTAAGCGTGGGCATATTCTTGGGGCGAAGCACATACCGCTTGCCGTGTTTGACAAGCGTATGACCGAACTTGAAAAGTTGAAGTCGAAACCTATGGTTGTCTACTGCGCAAATGGTGCAAGGGCCAGCAAAGCGGCAGGGAAATTGCGCAAAGCTGAATATCCAGTGGTTCATACGCTGATGGGGGGTATTGGTGGTTGGGAAAAAACCAATATGCCGGTAACTACGAAGTCCTGAACGGGCATTGTGAACCAAAACGCTAACTTAGCTTGTTAAATGCTTGCGGAAAAACTATGAGTGATGCAGAAAAAAAAGTACTGATTTACGAAA
Organism: Granulosicoccaceae bacterium; assembly: GCA_023301405.1. GTDB lineage: Bacteria > Pseudomonadota > Gammaproteobacteria > Granulosicoccales > Granulosicoccaceae. Next base: position 1,063 of record JALZUX010000174.1, read on the forward strand.
CAGGTCTCTGTGGATTTTGTAAAGCAGCGAAAAGATTGCTGGACAGCAAAGGCGTTGAATATGAAACGATTCGCGTCGACGTTGATACCGAACAAAAGCAAATCATGATGGAGCGAAGTGGCCGTCGTACTGTGCCGCAGATTTACATCGGTGATCACCACGTAGGTGGTTTTGATGACCTTTCTGAGCTGCACTCTAAAGGCGAGCTCGATACATTGCTGGGCCGGTAGGCAGGCTAATAAACAGCTTTGCTTTTGCGCTAACTGATTTTTTGATAATTTAAGACAATTTAAAGGGTTTTACTCCAATGGCTGAAGAAACCGGAGCCGCCTCTACCGAGGCAACTACTGCACAGGTCTTCCGTGTACAAAAGGTATATATCAAAGATGTCTCTTTCGAGACGCCTAGATCCACCGAAATATTTACCGAGCAAGCTAAGTGGTCACCTGAAGTCAAGGTTCAGCTCAATACAGAAAACAAAAAAGTTAAAGATGATTTATACGAATGCACTTTAATGATCACTGTCACCGTCGAGCTTGAAGGCAAGCCGGCTTACCTTGCAGAAGTGCAGCAAGCTGGTTTGTTTACTATTTCCGGCTTTGGTGAGGGTGAAATGGGTCATTTGCTGGGCAGCTATACACCAAGTGTGCTGTTTCCGTTTGTCAGAGAAGTAGTCTGTGACTTGGCCGTCAAGGGCGGTTTTCCACAATTGCTACTTGATCCAATAAACTTTGATGCGCTGTATGCTCAGCATGCAAACTCTGCAAAAAAGCCTAACGCACCTGCACCTGAAACTCAGCAGTAGTAAACCGGTAAACAGTGCTCCGCAGTGATGATTACAGTGCAATAGATAGGTTGGTCAAAATTTTCTGATGGCAGTTGATATTGCAGTACTGGGTGCTGGCAGTTGGGGTACCGCCCTGGCTAGTCACCTGGCGGGCAACGGGCACCGCGTTACCCTATGGGGGCGGTCGGCTGCTGTTGTTAGTAACATCAAAAATAAGCAGGAAAACACCTGTTATTTGCCAGGTATCAAGTTGGCCGAGTCTTTACAGGTCACCGATAATCTGCAGCAGGCATTGGCTGGTGTGTCTGACGTATTGATATCGGTTCCCAGTCATTCGTTTCGTTCAATGGTTGAACAAGTCGCGCTGCAACGTGGCAGTGATTGCGGTGTGGTTTGGGCTTGCAAGGGTCTTGAAGCTGGCAGCGGCCGCTTTTTAAGCGACATTGCCGACGAAGCGCTTGGACCAACGGCATGTTATGCCGTTGTTTCCGGGCCAACCTTCGCTTCTGAACTTGCCGCTGCATTGCCGACAGCAATAGCTGTTGCGTCGAATCGTCCTGAGTATGCTCATGCCGTTGGCGATTGGTTGCATAATGAGCGTTTTCGGGCCTATTCGACTGACGATATCAAGGGTGTACAGCTTGGTGGTGCGCTGAAAAATATCTATGCAATTGCCGCTGGTATCTCTGATGGGTTGTCGTTCGGTGCCAATGCCAGAGTGGCTTTAATTACCCGGGGTCTTGCAGAGGTTACCCGTCTTGGCGGGCAGCTGGGGGTTTGTGCTGATACGTTGATGGGGCTTTCGGGTATGGGAGATCTAATCCTTACCTGTACTGATAATCAGTCTCGTAATCGACGATTTGGCTTAGCACTGGCCGGGGGCATGAGTGTTGCCGAGGCCAAGACGCATATCGGTCAGTCAGTGGAGGGGATTGATGCCACACTCGCTGCGCATGATCTGGCCGCGCGGCATGCCGTAGAGTTGCCTATTGTTGAACAGGTTTTTGAGGTGATTCAAAACGGCCGTTCTGCGGGGCATGCGGTTGAGGCGTTACTGAGCCGGAGTCGAAAGTCAGAGTAGAAATCGGTTTGTCTGTCAATGGGCTGGCACTAATTCAGCGACATGGGGAATCCTGCTTGCCATTGAGCTTATTTCTCAGTCACGAAAAATCGTTCTGACGCCATGCTTCGTAACTGGCGATAGCAACTGTGTTAGATAAATTAATGCTCCGGCTGTTGGACTGCATGGGTACTGACAGGCGTTGCTCAGGCATTAATGCATTAAGTATTTTAGTTGGTAGACCTCGTGTTTCAGGGCCAAATAATAAGCTGTCACCAGGTTTGAAAGCGACAGAGGAATAATTGCGAGTACCTTTAGTGGTGAAGCCGTAAACTGATCCAGCGCCCGCTTGTTCAAGGTATTGATCAAGCGATTCCCATTGCTTTACATTGGCCAGATCTGCGTAATCCAGCCCGGCGCGTCTTACGGCTTTTTCGCTTAGTTCAAAACCAAGTGGTTCGATCAAATGCAGCGGAAACCCGGTATTGGCGCAGAGCCTTATGATATTGCCGGTGTTCGGGGGTATTTCCGGCTCATAGAGAACGATGTCAATCATGCCGCTATAGCCGCGATCGGAACAGTCTTTGCTGATGGTTGGCACTGGCGCTTTTTGGGGTCAAGCCTGTTCATAGGTAAGTTGACTGCGGTGTCAGTTGTAGTAACAACTGGAAGTATGTACGCATGTGTAGTAGATCCGCGAGTTTAGTAGTCGATCGTAGCATTAGTTTTATCATTAACGTGTTGCTGTGGTGCAGTCTGACTGCCTGTTATTCAAAGGTGCTATCGCCTAGTAATTTACCAGAAAATCATTCTACGCCACCTGTAGAGCCAAGCTCTTCTGCAGCGCCGATTCCTGTACCTGTTTCTACTTCTGCCTTGTCCTTTTTGCCGCCACCGGGTTTGAACAGCAGGGCTGTTCCATCTAGTGCAAAGGTGAATAAGGCAACGTTGAATGAGACTGGTCGCCTGGCTAAGCCACGTCGCCTCACCGCAGTAAGTCGCCCGGGTACGGGCGTTAATCATGGTGTTTTCAGTGTGGTTGTGCAAAACGTAGCGGCGAGTAAGGTGTTGTTCGCTCTTGCGCGCGATTCTGCACTTGAGCTGGATATCGTGGGTGATTTAGCAGGTAATGTCACCCTTAATGCGGTGAATTTAACGCTTGATCGTATTCTTGAAAAAATCGCCAGGCAAGTTGCTATTCAATACACCGTTACGGCGCAGTCGCTACTGGTGGTAGCGGACACCCCGCGCATCAGAACCTACCAGGTCGACTACCCAAATATCAGTCGCAGCACGCAAAGCAAGGTGGAGCTCGCGACACAGGTTGGTTCGATTAAACCTTCCTTAGATAGCGGGCAAGGCAGCGCGGCTGGGAATGGCTCGCAAATGACTATCGAGAATCGTTCGGACAATCAGTTCTGGACTACATTGATTGGAAATATCATTGGTATTATCGGCGATAATGGCAGTATTGCTGCTGAGGGCGCTGGCGGCGAGACTCAAAACTCAAATACAAATTTGTTTGTGAATCGCGAAAGTGGAATTATCGCGGTAAGGGCGACAAGCAAGCAGCACCGCTTTATACAGCAGTTTATTGACGAGGTTGTGGGCAGTTCCAAGCGCCAAGTTCTAATAGAGGCAACAGTGGTTGAAGTCACTCTTAGCGATACCTTTGAATCGGGTATTGACTGGAGAATACTGAACAATAACGCCGACGCCGCATTTGAGTATGCTCAAATTCTAAGTGGTACCCCAAGTGCCGCTGATGCCATAGCCCCTGAGACAGGCTTGCTTAGTTATCGCAATAGTGGATCGTCAGTCGGAGATGTAAGTGCGACGCTGAAAATACTTCGGCAGTTTGGTGATGTGCAGGTGTTGTCTAGCCCTAAAATTATTGCGCTCAATAATCAGCCAGCGGTCTTGAAGGTGGTGGATAATAGGGTATATTTCACCTTCGAGGTAGATCGGCAGCAAACTGAAGATGGTGACTCGCATACGGTTGTTGAAAGCACCGTGCATTCAGTGCCGATTGGCTTGGTGATGAATGTGACTCCGTTTATCAATAGTTTTGATGAAGTGATTCTTAATGTACGGCCAACAATCTCGCGCATACTGAATTTTGCAGAAGATCCAAGCCCGGCGCTAGCTGGGCAAGATCAGGTTAAAAACTTAATTCCTGAAATTCAAGTGCGGGAAATGGAATCTGTGCTGCGAGTGCAAAGCGGAGACGTCGCAATCATTGGTGGCCTAATGCAAAATAAAGTAGATAATAGAAAGTCTGGCGTCCCGGGTATTGGAGATCTGCCATTTTTGGGTAAAATATTTTCACGTGACAGCAAAAAACTGGAAAAAACCGAGTTGTTAGTGTTTCTGCGACCAACAGTAATGAAACGTCCCGATTTCCAACGAAACGGAGATGAACTGCGCCGGTTTGTGCCATATCGTAAAGATCAATTGTTCATGAGCAGCGAAATAACCGGAGCACTTCATTGAGCCGGTTTCTCGATGCAATACGGAACCAAAGCAAGTCCCCTAGTGGTGATGGGGCTCGTGCTTATAAAGGAAAGATTGTTGATGCCGGTGATGTGCTTGGTCCGCGTGTGGGTCCCCAACTAGTTGATGAGTCAGAAGAATTATTAATTCATCCATCGAGCGTCGACAATAACGCCTCCACACAACCATCGAGTGGCGCGGCAACTGATCCGCACGTTGACCTAACTAATTACTCTGATCAACAACAGCAGGTGGCCTCTCGAAGTAGTGAGCCTCTGCCGAATACGGTCGACACCCAAACGTACTTTGCTGATAACGGTGAAGGCAGCGCCCCGGCTTTACCCGATAGGGCATCCACAAATGTTGAGATTGATCAGCCATCCATGTCTCATCGAAGCGCTTTTTCATTCCGTAACCTTGATCCCTTGTTTTACTTGATTGTCGGCATAGCTGCGGTCGGGTTGTTTGTGTGTCTCTATGCGTTGATCACCCAGAATGATGCCTATTTTGAGCGGGAATATCAGCAGTTACAAAAAGAGAGTGCGGCACTGCAGGCGAGGCTTGCAGCAAGCGCAAGATTAGGAGCTGCGTTGACTGCCGCAACCGCCGCGCAAACAGACACTATTGTAGCCGCAGAAACAGTTGTACCAGCATTAGAAACGTCGCCTGATGATGTTGTTGAAACTCCTGTGACTAGGATTGAAAGCCCTGACCCAGAAGCTCCTCGGGTGCCGGTAGTGGAGATCCAGACGCCTGAGCCAGAAATAGCTGTGTCGGAAGTCACCGCTGCCGATGCTCAACCCCCAACGGAAAATCCGCAGCAGGTTGGCGTGGCTGAGCAATCTTCTGGCGACTCTGTGTTGTTGTTACTTCAGCAAGAGATGGAAAGCCTGCGCGCGGCAATAACGAGTCAAGATGAAAAAATATCGCGTCTTGAGCAAGATAACTTTGAACTTACTTCTATTCTTGGTAGTTCACCAGTCGAAGAGAGTGTGGTAAGTGAGCCCGCTTCTCAGGTTGTTTCTCAGGTTGTTCCTCAAGCCCCTACAGAGAGTGTGTCACAAGCTGTTTCACGACCCGTTAGTTCAACCGCAGAAGCATCAGTGGTTGTCGATAATACGCCCGCTACTCCATCGCAGTCGAGCCCGTCTGTGTCGATAAAGGAGAGCCCACGGTTAGAAGCTCCCGTGAGTGCTTCAGAGACAGAAATGACTGACTTGGTGAAGCAGGGCTATCTTGCTTATCATGCCGAGAACTTTACAAAAGCGTCAAGCTTTTACGGTAAGGCGTTGGAATTTGATCCCTACGATCGTGATGCAAACCTTGGAGTTGCGGCAACGGCACACGCACTAAGTGATTTTAAGCTTGCTGAGGATCGGTACAGGCATTTACTAACGCTTGACCCCGTTGACGAAGTCGCCTTCTCTGCGCTGTTAAATTTGTCCAGTTCGGGAGGGCAGGGTTCAACTATTGAGTTTGAACTTGAGCAGCACGCACAATATGTTAATGATTCGCAGCAGCTTTACGCGATTCTTGGTAACTACTATAGCCATAAAAAGCGCTGGGTTGACGCAGAGAAATTCTACGCAATTGCTGTACAAGGTGGTACAAACAACCCTGACTATTGGTTTAACTATGCGGTGGCACTGGACAATCTAGGCCGTACCGAGCGGGCAGCGGAATACTATTCGCAAGCGTTGTCAGCCATCGACAGCGCTCCATACTCATTTGATGAAATAGTTGCCCGTCAGCGGCTGCAGTCGTTGTTGACTGTTGATCAATAGCG
>JALZUX010000175.1 GCA_023301405.1 Granulosicoccaceae bacterium
CTGGATATCTTGTTTGTACCTGTGATGGGATGGGATATAAAAGGAGTCGCTGTTGCCTCAGTGCTTAGCGAATACGCCGCTATGGTATTCGGCCTAATACTTCTAAGAAAACCGCTACAACTCGCCTACTCGACCGTGACAACCAAGGTACTTTTAAAACGCACTGCCCTCATGAGGCTATTTACGCTCAACAGCAATATTTTCATTAGAACGCTGCTACTAGTATTGTCATTCTTTTACTTCAACGCAACCAGTGCCAAGCTCGGTGCCACCGCATTAGCTGCCAACGCTATTTTAATGCAAATTCTACACTTATGCGCCCATGCACTTGATGGCTACGCGCATGCCGTTGAAACACTGGTAGGTCATGCCTGGGGAAGTAAAAATAAAAAAAACTTACTCATGGCAATAAAGGTGTCAACCATTCATTCAATGGCTATCGCGATACTGATGTCTGCTCTGATATTCATAAGCAGTTCATCACTACTTAACTTGTTCACCAACCAGCAACCGGTAATTACACTGGCGCTGGAACACCTACCCTGGCTTGTTGCACTACCGGTGCTGTCCGTCTGGTGTTATCAACTCGACGGTATCTTTATTGGCACAACACACTCCAGAGAAATGCGTAACGCCATGATCATCTCAGCTGGGATCTTTTATATCGGCACAGAACTGAGCTTGCCCCACTTAGGCAATAAAGGCTTATGGTTTACCTTCTGTGCGTTCATGGTGATCAGGGCACTGACCCTGCTACAATATCTGCCAGGCATTATCCGAAATGCGGACCAACAAGGTCTTGACCCTGCCCCCCGATAAGGCCTTGTGTTCTCCTCTCATTAGACCGGTTCAAGTGTAAAAGTGAATATCGAATCCAGTAAGCCACTGCGCGAATTTAATAGTTTCGGTTTCGATATCAGTGCCGAATATTTCGTCAGCGTGCACAACACCAATGAGCTAGCTGAAGCGCTCGAGTGGAGCAAGAAGAAAAATATTTCAGTACTTATTCTAGGTGGTGGAAGCAATACAGTGCTCACCCGCAACGTGGACGGACTGGTGATCCATATTGCGATTGACGGCTACAATGAACTGCCAGTTGCTGATGAAAACTATGCAAACCTCAATGTTGGCGCCGGTGTGAACTGGCATCAATTAGTAATAAAAACACTTAGCAAAAAATTATTTGGCCTAGAGAACCTTGCCATGATCCCAGGTAGCGCCGGCGCCGCGCCGATTCAAAATATCGGCGCTTACGGGTCAGAGATCAAAGAAGTCATTACCAGTGTCGAGGTACTTGATAAAACCACTAGTGAGTTATCGGTTATAAACAATAGCGACTGCGCTTTCGGCTACCGACACAGCATTTTTAAAACTAATGCTGGCAGCAACTATGTCGTCACCGCAATCAACCTTAAGCTTTGCCGTCTGGATAACCCCAGAATTGAGTACCAGGCGCTGCGCGATGTGCTGAATCAACAAGGCATTGAAAACCCTACTAGCCAACAAGTCTTCAACAGCGTAAGCGAAATCAGGCGCACAAAACTCCCAGACCCGACTCAACTGGGTAACGCAGGCAGTTTCTTTAAAAACCCCGTCATCGACCGCCATCAACTTGACACCCTAAAACAAACGTATTACAAACTACCCCATTTCGAACAACCTGACGGTACGTTTAAATTACCTGCCGCATGGCTTATTGAGCAAGCAGGCTGGAAAGGCCACCGCGCAGGCCCGGTAGGCGTGCACAGCAAGCAAGCTCTGGTATTAGTGAATCATGGTGGCGGCAATGGTCAACAGATTGCAATACTCGCAGAGCAAGTCCGAAATGACATTCAACAAAAATTCGGCATTGCTCTGGAACGTGAGCCAGTGATCTACTAACCACCGTGTGGATCACGATGGAACACTGATCTATTTTAACTACCCATTAATAACTCCACAGAGAAGCAAGTAGTTGACGCAAAATACGAAACGGGTCAGCAATCGCCTGATTTCCAATTTACTGAATACCTGGAAAGGTATCGCCAGTCCATTCTCCGGAAAACGGTTGGACCTCAGTGCTTACCTGCACGAAGATGAACTGCATCCTCTTCGAGAAAAAGTGCAAGGGTGCCTGGAATCAAAAGGCGGGCAAGTCTCCTCGCGAGCGCGGGCCGCAGAACTGGGCCAAGCCTACCTTGAACTGAACGATGAAGGCAAAAGCAAATACCTGGGCTTACTGGCGGACGAGTTTGGTGTTGACCATGATCAGGTCAGGAACACCGCCGAAGCTCTCTTCTCCGATCTTGATCCATTGCTTCGCGCACAAACCGAAGCGAAACTCAGGAAACAGCTCACCCCTGATTATCTGACGCTTCTGACTCAATTTAACGCACTGCCGAAAGGACTAAAATTTCTTGTCGACATGCGTAGCGATTTACTCAGGCTTAAACACGAGAAGCCTGAACTGGCCCCCATTGAATCCGAACTACGCAATCAACTATCAAGTTGGTTCGATATCGGGTTTCTGGACTTGAAACGGATCGACTGGAACGCCCCAGCCTCATTGCTTGAGAAACTAATCGCCTATGAAGCGGTGCACCGGGTTAAGTCATGGATCGATCTGCATCATCGCTTGGCAGAGAACCGCCGCTGTTTTGCGTTCTTTCACCCAAGAATGCCTGACGAACCACTAATTTTTGTGTGGGTCGCACTGGTCAAAGAGCTATCTGATAACGTTGATACGCTGCTGGATACCAGCCAAAGTGAAGCCATTGAAGGCACGGATCATACGGCAATCTTTTACTCAATTACCAGCACCCAGAAAGGGCTCAGCGGCGTCAGTCTCGGTGACTTCCTGATCAAACGCGTCACCGATGAATTGAAACGGGAACTACCGCAATTAACAGAGTTCAGCACGCTATCGCCCATACCCGGCTTCTCCACATGGCTGAACAAGCAAATCGAAACAGACAAAGAGTTAGTGCACACAACTACCACCGGCAATACCCTTGCCGCAATCACTGACAGGTCATTTGAAGATTTGCTCACCTCACCTGACTGGCTTGAAGATGAGGCCATCGGCCCGGCCATGCAAAGCATCCTGAAACCATTGGCAGCCAGATACATTGTTGAACATAAAAAAGCCGGCGACCGAGCACTTGATGCGGTAGCGCACTTTCATTTGTCTAACGGTGCGATGGTTGAGCGAATTAACTGGATGGGAGACACCAGCAAGAGAGGCGTTTCTCAGTCATACACTATGATGGTGAACTATTTGTATGACTTGAAAAAGATAGAAGAAAACCACGAGCAATACATCGAGCATGGCATTATCACCAAATCGAAAGCAGTAGACAGCCTACTCCAGAGCTAACCCGTGCGAGCGACTAACATTTTCATTTTCCACCACAAAGGTTGTGTTCTCAGAGGAAAAACAACGCGCTAACGAATTCAACTGCTCCAACGACACTGCCTCTAGCGCGCGGTTCTGGACATTCGCACCGTTTTGAACAGCAAACGCCATCTCCGTCGCTAGCGCCAGATAATCATAGGACAAGTCACGCCTGCGCTTCTGCTCCCGCTTTAAGGCAATCTGCAACTCGTGGACTGTAACACCCGTCCTGCCAATAGCATTAAATACAGATGACACCAGCACCTGTGCTTGCAATGCGTCTTGTGGATTAACAGAAAATTCAATCTGATGATACCGACGACCATCCCCCGCCGCATCCGTTAGTAACGTCGCTTCTAACTGGTAACTCAATCCTGAGTTTTCACGGATGTCATATCTTAATCGACGCTCAATCACATCAGATAATAAACGCAATGTTAGATCAGCACTACCACGCCTAGAAGCAGGTACAGAGCAAGCGTGAAACAACCCCACATTCAAACGCTGCTGCTCCGGGTTCGAGCTGCCCGTCAAGTCAGCTAGTGTTTTGTTTCTGCTGTTATCAGCCACCGCGGCAAACACTTCATCTTGAGCTGTTGTACTTTTTTCACCATAGCGCTCAAGCCGGGTTAGCTCACGGGCAATTATATCAGCCTCGGCATTACCGACAATGACAAACGTAAAGTCAGCCGGCGTTTTAAACAGTAAGCTTTGCACTTTCCTCATCTCAGACGTAGTGAGAACAGACTCATCCGGCGCAGCGGCATTGTAGTTTTCCCAAAACGTATCTTGTAATAATGCGGCACTTCTTTCTGAGTTTAGTTTTTGCAAAAGCAAGGAACTCGCAGGCTCGACAATGACAGGTTCATCAAAGTAGGCACTCACCAGTTCGAGCATCAAATCAATGTCCCGAGCACCGCTATAAGCAACAATGCCATGACGAGTAGGATTAACCAACACTTCAGAAAATAAGTTTTTTTCAGATTGAAGCCTTTGCAAAGACTTCTGCAAATATCCGCCCGCCCCGTTCACACCAATAAACCGGGGTAGCGTTCTTGCAGCCTTAGTGAGGTCAGCACTAGGCAGCAAGTAACCACCCGGCGCTATCGCGGCAAGTGCCACGTAGTCATAGCGTTGATCTTTACGAAAAATTACCTGAGCACCATTTGATAATCGCCACTCGTAGTAGTCGCCCTCCTCCCGGATCAACTCAACCTGAGGGGATTTTTTGGGGAAGCTCACCAAGTTGCTCAACAACTGATCCGGTTTCAATACGCCGTGCAGAATCTCTGTTGCCGGCGCTCTTACCAACAACGGAATTTTATCTGTGGAGGTTGTCGCTAACTTCATCAACGGTTTACTTGGTAAATTGTTATCGGTCGGCCCACTGGCCCCATAGATAATTTTATATTTTGCTGGTATATCCGCCATTGTATTATTGAATTCTGTGGCACTCACCGTATCGATCATTTCAAGGTATAACGTCTCTAGAAATGATGCTGATGGAGTGGGTGTCCCGTATACAACAGACTGGGTTAGCCGGGCGGCCAGTCCTTCGGGCGAACTATTGCGATACTGGTCTGCGCTGTTAATGGCGATTGCACGAAAAGATTTTCGCAATAACTCATATTCCGATGGCGACAGTCCACTTTTAAACAGTTGATCCGACGCAACGGACAACGCTTGAAGACAAGTCAGGTAATCAGAATCTTTTATATCTATTTCTACGCTATTAATCGACTGACCAGTCTCTAGCAATGCGTGATGTAAATTTGCCTGATTACATTGGTAAGTCGCTGACAATCGTTTAGCCAGCATATGACCAACCGCCTTGAATAACAGCTCTTCCCGAAAGGCTGAACGCACCGAGTCAACCGTATCGGTTTTCTTTACTCGTGAAACAAAATTTACACTCACTTTAGCGCTAACCAAGTCTGGATTGACATAGCTTAGATGCTCAACTTCAGCATGGCCTTTTATAGGCTTGAAACTTTCCAGTCGCACATCAGACAAGCGTGCCTGCTTCTGCTGATCATCAGTCGGTAGATTCATAAAGTTACTACGAATCAGCTTTTCAAGTTTCCACGGTACAATATTCCCAGTGACCACCAAAGCAGCATTCGTGGCCGTATAGTTGCGCTGCCAAAAACCCTTTAGTTGTTCTGCGGTTGCAGCCCGCACTGTCATCAGGTCACCCACAGGCGGCCTACTGTGGTACTGACTACCGCTAAGGGCGGCGGTCACCAGTGGATCAACAACAAAATTTCGGTGTCCATAGCGAAACCGCCACTCCGCACCGACAATTTTTTTCTCGCGCTCTATATCCTGCTCATCAAAATTCACCGCCGTCATAAAATCAGCCATCAGCGCAAGCACAACCGGCATGAGATCAGCCTCACTTTCAGTCAGAGAAAAGCGATAGATCGTAGCGCCATAGTGCGTTGTTGCGTTGACGTCTATCCCCCAACGCAAACCAGTCTCTTCCAATAGTGATTCTATCTGCGATCCGCTAAACCGTTGTGTACCGCGAAACACAACATGCTCTAGCAAGTGAGCAAAGCCTTGCTCATGCACCCGCTCATGAATAGACCCCGCGCGCACCACCAGCCTGATCTCTATATTTCTGCGCTGCTCTGATGAATTTGCGCTGCGCAAGTGATAAGAAAAACCATTATCAAGGGCGCCACTTATTATTCCCGGGTCCTGCGGGTTATCAGTCAAGGTAGGGGCAATTAAGCGGTGCTGTTGACAGGCAGCTATAGACAACGCGAGAAACCCAACCGTCAAAGCAGCCAACAAACGATAACAACACTTACGAAAAATAGTCACAGCGCTATATATTCAACGTCTGTACTACAACCATTTAAATCCATCCGTTTATCGGCAATAACAAATTGCCCCGTCTGGTTGTCAGGCGACAACTGACCAGTTAACAGTAGCGCAATATTTGATTGCTCTACCGGCCCTTCTTCGTTGTAGCGATAGACTGAATCAATGGGAATGATTGTCTTAAAAAATCCACTGGCATGTACTTGGGTGCGAAAACTATAATTTTCATCAGTCTCTAGATAACCAGATACAACCCCCTGCCGCACACGCAAGAAAAATGATTCAGTGAATTCATCGCACTCGAACCGCAAGTCAGACCAGGTCTGTAGCGCAGCCGTTGCTCTCATTACAGCTGTCCAATCACCATCAAACTCACTGGTGTGAACCAGTTCACCAGAACCCGTAGTCAAAGTTCGGGCGCAAGCCTGAAGCTGTACTATGCACACTATCGCTAGAATGACGCGCTTCATGTTCGCTCAACCTTTTTCTTATATTTTCCGACAACTTAAAACACAACAAGGCTGTCTTTCAGCGCCTGACGCACTGCCAAAGGCTATCGGCGACACGGAAGAATAGTTTATTTCGGTGAACAACTCTTACAGGTCACTGACGAGTTTGGCACTTCAACGTACCGACGCCAGCCACGCCGGCGACTCGATAGCTTTCTACCTCATAAAAATTGAGGTGATTTATTCAGCCCGTTTGAAGAATGCATACATAGTGACCCTATGAATATAAGGTTCTTGCTATTTAAAAGTGTAGCTGTCGTACCTGATCAATCTATGATGGGGTAAGAGTCCAAGCGCAGCGTGCGCGGATATCTAAACACAAACACACCGCCCATAGACGCGACAGGTGTGCTTTAAATAGTAACGAATTGAGAAGCCATGATAAAAGGCTAATAGCTGATCTGTTTATTAATGCAGTTGATCACTTCTAAATTGAAAGACCGAATTCTTTAGCTGCATTTTGGCGGCAGGCATAGATGCTATTTTCAATTAAAGTTAAACAGTGCAAGTTCTGAGAGTAGGCATCGTATGAGCTAACACCATTAATTTAACACTCAGTTAATAGCTGAGTTTGCTTCACCAGCAATGGGTAGTGTTCACTGGACTTGGATTTCGAGTTGCGGAATGTTCAAGGTACTATCCTCAAAGTCATCGCCATCGTATTCCGCTTGCACCCGAATTGTTCCTGTTCCACGAATAGTCAACTCTCCCCTACTACCGGAACTATTACTTATTTCATTTAAGCTATTGCCTTGTTCTACCAGCGTCCAGATTGAATCTTCTGTGATGACTATCGTTTGCTGTGTTTCCAGCCTGACAGACACTCTCAGGTCAAGAGTTGTCGTTCCATTGAAAGTAAGAATCTGCGGAGAGGTTCGACTAAAAAATACACTTTCAACCACATCAGGGTCGCCTGATTGCAGAGTAAGCATGCCGGCTAGAGCATCACCACAACTGGCAAACACTGTCACACTGCCTGTCTGGCTTGCATCGACCAAGCCTCTCGATGGTAATGTATTGTCGACTGTAGCTACTGTCGTGTTGGCAACAGACCAAATCGCATTGTCTGTGATATCGGCGGTGGTTCTCTCGTCATCGGTGTAAATCGCCACAGCACTCAACTGCAGGTCATTAGATGTTGTCAGTATGCCGGCTGGCTCAGGGATCATGACAGAGCCAAGGTTATTAAGTATCTCCAAATTGAACGATGGGTCAGCAACAATACCGTTCCGGCTGGCAGTGACAGACAGCACCCCGCCTGCTGAGGTTCTAAAAAAGCCAGATGGATCAGATGGATCAAACACTCCTAAAGCAGTCGTACCAACGACCGACCAACTCACATCATTAGTGAGGTTTCGGGGTCCCAACCCGTCGTTATAGGCTCCGTTGGCGATCAACTGCACAGAATCGCATTCATTAACAGACTCAACAGGCGAGGTAATTTGTATCGAGACCAAGTCAGCAGAAGATACCTGAACAGATATTGCGGAAAACAACGGACCAAATCTAGCCATCACATTAACCACCCCATCGGCAATGCCCGTCATCACCCCGGACTGATCAACTGTCGCGATGTCTGGATTACTCACTGACCATACGGCAGAATCCGCCACTGATGACCCTTGGTTATCGCTCTGGCTCAGTGCATTCAGGGTGACCTGCTGTGATTGCCCCACTTCAATAACCGTGTTGGTGACCAACATTTGCAGCGATGTAATATTACTCTCAGCAACTTCAACCCGGGTTTGCAAATCCTGTCTGTCACTGCTGCTATTGCAAGCCGCTATAAACACTGCACACACAAGCAAGGGACCAGCAAACATGCTGAGCATTGGCCTGTTTTTTACTCGCTCAAAGATCATTCTTTGCCCCTTTTAGAAAAATCATAGCGAAACCCGACCCTGAAACTGTTGATGCTGATCTCATCACTGTATTCATGATGTGAAAAAGCCGTATCCACCACTGTTTGCTCCGACAACTTAAAAGTCAAACCCAGCACACCACGTGCTCCTCTAAGGGGATTTTGCTTGGCGTTGTCAATTTCACCGCTGAACTGAGAATCAAAGTTAGTACGCGACACTCCAAACAA
>JALZUX010000176.1 GCA_023301405.1 Granulosicoccaceae bacterium
GGCATTCGTCAGGCACTTCAAAATGCTCTCGTTGAGAAGCGGAATGCTGACAGCTTGGTCGAGGTAATCTTTGCTGAAGACATTGGTAAGCTTCCTGACCAAAACCTCGCTGAAGTTCTCGAAAACATCACAGGTGTTCAAATTACGCGTGAAGCCGGTGTAGGTACAGGCGTTCAGATTCGCGGTACGGATGAAAACCGTATTGAAGTCAATGGTGTTGGTACTGTTGGCGCGGGCAATGACCGCGGCGGCATCAGCTTTGAAGACATTGACCCAGCCATCATCGCGGGTCTTGAAGTTATCAAAGCGCCTGAGTCTAGCACGATTGAAGGAGCTGTTGGCGGTACTGTCAACTTAAGAACAATTCGCCCGCTTGACCTTAAAGGTCCTCTGGCGTCAGCTCGCTTCCAGCTTGAGGATAGCAGCCTTTCACAAGATGGATTGACCCCAAGAATTTCTGCCGCTTTGGGCAACAATTGGGAAAACGCTTCAGGCCAAGAAATTGGTTTCGTGGTAAGCGGCAGCTACACAGAGTCAGACAACTCTGCATTCCGTCCTCGGCTTGACCGCGATAATAACATCAATTGTATTGTAGATGAACCAGGCGCCGGTTGTGCGGCAGCTGATGGCATTATAGGCAGTGACGTATCCCATTTCGTTGGAGTTCAGTTCCTCAATCAGGTTCAAATTAACCAAGAATTTGAGACAATTAACCTAGCGGGCTCACTTGAAGCCAAACCAACGCCTAATTTGCGCCTCTACGTTGACGGTATTTATAATGACCAAACGCGCCGCCAAGAAAGCTCGCGTGCCCAAATATCAAACGTCAGCCAAGTCAATGGCGCGGAAGATACGTCTGATGATTTGTTTTTTAACTTTACCGACTTTGACACTTTTGATCTGGGTTCTGTGCCTGGACCGGATGGTGATGTCGATTTGGGCTCTGTTGTAGGCGTCACAGCAGGCACCTTTGAGCCTCAACAGATTGGTCAAGTGGGCGCAAGTAATGGCGGTCCATTCCTTAGAGGCTCCAGTGATACAGGTGCGCGTCTTACTGAAACTTTCCTAGTTAGATTAGGTGGTGAGTGGGAGAAGGGGAACCTAACGTCAACAGCAGAGTTCTCACATACTGAATCTGATACTATTAATCCAAACTTGTCTCTAACACTTAACTTCATTAACCCGAACTCTGACAGGTTTGATGATAGAGACGAAAATGGTGTGCCGATTATATTTGATCTAAATGATGGCATTGCTTTCGGCATCAATACAGCTAGTGACTTTGCACCAAGCGTTGATGAGTTGCTGGACCCAACCAACTATGTCTTGGACAGCGGCGGAACTTTCAGCGCCAATGAGCGTGAAAACAAAGATACAGCGGTTCGCCTGGACTTTAACTATGACCTCGCAGATTCTGGCGTGTCTTTTGTCGATTCTGTAGACTTTGGATATCGTTACAATGACCGCTCAAGTATTAGAGATAATATATCGGCCAGCGCCGGAGGTACGAGTAGTTTTGCAAATAGTTTGAATGCAGGTGCTATTGCGGAACTTCTCGCTCCGATCCCGGATAATTTTGGTGACGGTACTGGCAGTGATTTGTTTATTTCTGACTTATTGCATATCAATCCAGAGCTTGCGGTCGATCCACTAGCAACTATTACGACAATTAACGCAGCTATTGCGAGTACAGGCGTCTCGCAAACACCGATTTCTACGACTTTAGTGTCGGACGAACTCGCGTTCTTTGATGTTGAAGAAGAAACACATGCGCTCTACGGTCAGGTAAACTTTGCGACGGCTTTAAATGGTATTGGCATTCGTGGTAATGCAGGTCTCCGCTATATCGATACAACTGTAAGCTCATTTAGTACTCAAAGAACTTTTGATGTAACAGATCCTACTGGTACGGCTATCGACATAACATCTACCGTAGAGAATTCTTACACCGATTTACTTCCACGCGTTAACATTGCGGCTGACGTGACAGAAGATGTCGTGCTTCGTGGTGCGTATTACGAAGATATTAACCGTCCTGATTTCACAGACTTGACCTTTGCTAGAACCTTGCCGAGTCGCGGTGGGGTGAATGATATCTCTCGCGTTGGTAACCCAGAGCTAGAGCCTGAAGCAATTCGCTCATTCGATGTCTCCGCAGATTGGTATTTTGCCCCTGAAGGTGTCTTTAGTATTGGTTATTTCCACAAGAGACGAAGCAACCTTATTGGCGATCTGATAGAACAGCCAGCAGAACTTAACGGCCTTCGTAACACTGTAGATATCTTTGGTAGAAACCGCAACGCAACTGGCGGGTCTACCAATGGAGCTCCTTGTGAGGGTGGAGGCGTCTTCAGTAGAGACACCGACGCTGGTATTTTCGGTGATGGTGAAAGAGGTGTGTGTGTGGGTAATGCAACGCTCTTCAATGCTGAAGGTTCGACAACGCAGCAAGGTATTGAGACAGCTATTCAATATAACCTTGGTGATTTCGAAGACAGACTTGGCTGGGCCTCTGGTTTTGGCTTTATTGCTAACTACACATATCAAACCGAAGATACGAACACTGGTTTCCTAGCAGTTGGTGAATCCCGGGCTCAAGATCTCTTTGACCTTCAAGGTTTTGATAGAAATACGGACCCAGTTGTCCGCGAAGCGGCATCATTGCTGAACTTGTCTAAGCACTCTTATAACTTGACGGGTTATTACGAGAAATACGGCTTGTCTGCGAGACTGCGTTACACGTGGCGTGATGCATTCCTTACGGATGACTTGCCTGGCACAGGTAATGAGTTTGATCCGCTTGGATTTAGAGGCGTGGTTGAACCAAGAGGTCAGCTTAATGGTAGCCTGAGCTACGACATCAATGATCACCTCACAGTCAATGTTGATGCGGTTAACTTGACAGAGTCTAGCCAGAATATTTCTTGTATCAATGATGATGCCCTATTGTGCTACGAAGGTATCACAGACCGTCGTGTCATCTTTGGCGCAAGCTACACATTCTAAATTGGATGGCCGAAAGGCCTTCCAAGTAAGATTTTATGAAACGCCTCGCATTTGCGGGGCGTTTTTTTTGACGCATGTTTGTCGGGCTTGTCGTTGACGCGGTTCCGGATATTTTCTTCGGGAAATCCTGCTGGCTAGCTTTGGCCTGAATATGAACAATAGGCCCGCTACAGCCGCATCAAGCACACTGGCTTAGGGCGGTAATTTTCTAACAGCCTTCAAATGCTAATACAGTCCTCGGAGCAGCAATCTCCGACGCCCTCTAAACATCATGAGATGTGTTAGCGCGTATGTATGTGTCCGAGTTCAATGTTCAGGGGCGGAAGGTGATGTCCATGCCGCGCATGAAGCCCAGCGCAGATCCGAAACCCTAATCCAATGAGTTTAAAATTAGGCAGCGGTCCTAATTCATGTGAGTGTCATTATTATCAAGGAGGGCGGTTAAAGGTCGGCGCTCAAGGCTTCGCGGGCGTGGCCTATTTAGGATGTGCCTTCGTGCACACCGCAGACTGCCTGCCTTGGGTACAAAAATTGGTCCAAAAAAAAGGGCGCGAAAAAATCGCACCCTCCAGTATTCAAAACTTTTTAAAGTTAGATTATTTTTTCAAATCGACGAAGAAGTCGAAGATTTCTGGAACGTTCAAATCGCCCATGCCTGCGTCAACCGCGGCTTGAAGGCTCGCTGACGTCGCTTCGGCCACGACCGAGAATGATCCTAAATCTGAGACCATCTGCGCGAAGTAACCCAAATCCTTATTGGCGTTATTCAAAGAG
>JALZUX010000177.1 GCA_023301405.1 Granulosicoccaceae bacterium
CATCAACAACAACAGAGTCTGCTTCAACCACAGCAACCGGCTCTGCATCAACAACAACAGAGTCTGCTTCAACCACAGCAACCGGCTCTACATCAACAACAACAGAGTCTGCTTCAACCACAGCAACCGGCTCTACATCATCAACGGCAACAGACTCTGCTACAACCGCAGTAACCTGCTCTACATCAACCACAGCACCTAACACTACATCATCAGCCGTAGATGGTTCTACATCAACAACAATACCTAGCTTTACATCATCAGCGGTAACAGGTTCAACAGCCACAACAACATCCTGAGCGCTTGTGTCTGCCGGATAATCTAGTGTGCTACTGACCGTCAACGTCTGTCCAGCAAGGTCGCTCACCATATCTTTAATCTGATTGGCGGCTGCCTCTGAATCAACCAAACCGCCAACGGCCATTTGACTGCTATCTGCCACCAATGAAAAGCCGTCAACGTACTGCAGGCTCTCTGCCGCTTGCAGCACGGTGTCTACCCACTCAGCAGCAGCAAGGGTCGGGTCGACTGTCAGATCATTAATAATCATATCTGCGCCAAACAATTCACTCGCCCGACTGTTTACCAGCGAGACCTGCTGCGCCGAGCCAAGAACCCCTTCGAGCCTGATAAGATCAACGTCTCTGTGGACCTTAAGCACAGCGGATTTCTGTGCGACTTCGCTGAAGCGGACGGGTTCATAGTTAACGTTTTGGACCGGCGCACAGGCCAAAACGGATGACATGACAATTGCCAAAAAAATACATTGTCCGGTCTGACTGACTATCGCAAGATTGTCGCGGCCAGTTGGTGGGTTTGCTGTTACATCACGAGAGGCTAGCATGGGTGAATCACCAGAAGTTCATAAAAGGAAGTAGTCAGAAGGAACCCTTCTTCTAGTACTACTTTTAGTTCAAACTGGAAATTTCGCTCAATTTTTTGTGTAGATAAATGAGACTTTATTCAGATCGATGGTTTATTGGTCACCTAGCCAAGCCGCAATATCACAGGCGTAGTAGGTCATGATTGCATCGGCTCCTGCACGCTTAAGGCACATAATAGATTCCATCACCACTTGTTGCTCATCCAACCAACCATTAGCACTTGCCGCTTTCAACATCGCGTATTCACCACTCACCTGGTAAGCAAACACCGGCACGCCAAATTCACGCTTGGCACGGGTAATAATATCCAGATAAGGAAGCCCGGGTTTAACCATCACCATATCTGCACCTTCATCCAGATCGAGGGCGATTTCTCTGAGCGCTTCGTCGCTATTACCGGGGTCCATCTGATAGCTGAATTTATTCGCGCCACCAAGCGACTCCGATGACCCCACGGCGTCCCTGAATGGCCCATAAAACGCCGATGCATACTTAGCTGAATAGGAGAGAATTTTTGTGTTGATATGGCCGTTAAGTTCAAGTGCTTGACGTATCGCACCAATACGACCGTCCATCATGTCAGAGGGCGCTACAATGTCGACCCCGGCCTCGGCATGACTGATCGCCTGACGCACCAGCACCTCCACCGTTTCATCGTTGACTATGTAACCACTGCTATCCATGAGTCCGTCCTGACCATGAGAAGTGTAAGGGTCAAGTGCGACATCAGAGAGAACACCCAACTCGGGAAACTCTGCCTTAAGCGCTCGAATCGCGCGCTGTGCTAGTCCGTCGGGATCATAGGCTTGTTCAGCCTTGTCGGTTTTAACGTCATCAGGGGTTACGGGAAACAACGCTAAACAAGGAATGCCAGCACGCACCAAAGATTCTGCCTTACGCAGCAACAGATCAATGGTCAGTCGACTGACTCCGGGCATGCTAGCCACAGGGTGGCTTTCGCCCGTCCCTTCAATCACAAATGCCGGATAAATCAAATCATCGACTGTAATGGTGTTTTCACGCATCAGGCGTCGGCTAAAGCTTTCACTGCGCATACGACGCATTCGAATATTGGGGTAACTGCTATTGCTCACAGATGCTCCACGGATTAGGGTTATTTTAGATTGGTGAGAGTATAAAGCGAACTAAGCACGACCACCAAACCATCACAGGCCACTGGCGCCACCAGTAGTCACATCGTAAACTGGCCAACGCAACCTACCCCACCGGACTCAACCGTATGACCACCTGCTTTGCCGTTTTTGGCAATCCGATTGAACAAAGCAAATCCCCACAAATTCACACCCAGTTTGCACAGCAGTTTGATCTGGACATCGACTACCGGAAAATACTTTCCACTCCTGAACAGTTCGCCACCGATATACAACAATTTTTCGCGAACTCAGGGCAAGGCTGTAACGTTACCGCCCCTTTTAAAGAGCAGGCATTTACCCAATGTGACATCGTAAGTGCCGCAGCAGGCCGTGCCAAGGCCGTCAATACTCTTTATAAAAACAATAAAAATTGCTTATGCGGTCATAACTCAGACGGTGCCGGACTGGTTAATGATCTGAAGCATAATCAGCAAGTTGAACTTAAAGGCAAAAAAATCATGATACTCGGCGCTGGCGGTGCTACTCGAGGAATTCTTGAACCAATCATTGCTGAAAAACCAGCGACTATTGTGCTGGCCAATCGCACAGAACAAAAAGCCATGCAACTGGCTCATGAGTTTGCAGACCTTTATGCCATTCGCAGCACTTCAACAGAGAACCCAGAATTTACCCACGCTCCTGACTTACTGATTAACGCCACCTCAGCCAGCTTGTCATCCGACCTGCCCGTCTCGGAGACAAAACTGGTCGGCGCGCGCACCGTGTGTTACGACCTTGCCTACAAAAAAGAACCGACGGCATTCCTTCAATGGGCAGCAACACTCGGCGCAGAAAAAACAATTGATGGCAAAGGCATGCTTGCAGAACAAGCCGCTATATCATTTCAGATGTGGACAACACTTCAGCCAGCAACCAAAGAGGTCATTACCTGGCTTGCAAACAACTAAATCAATTTATAAAAAGGCGCGTCACTCACCTGTAAAAAACATCGAATACCACCGTTTATTTTTTTAACTCTTCAGCTTGTTTTGCAGACTCATGCATCAATGTTCTATGAAAACTATAGGTCTTGTGACTATTCAGAATGCGCTTGTCGTGCCTGGCTAAGCAATCATCGAGGTAGAATGACGCACGAAAATATAAGCGCGACAGACGGCCTACATACTTACAATTGGTGTTTAGTCTTCGGCAAGATCATCAAACTGTTTTCTTTTCGCCGCAAACCACTCTTCAATCGCACCTGGCTTTTCCATCATTGCTTTCATTTCACCCATTACTTTTAGATGTGCCTCGTCACCCTGCTGAAACATTTCCATACCATGCTGCTTACTTAGAGTTGCCATTTCTTCGAAAGTATTTGCGCTGAAAGATTCATCGCATGCTCCACCAAGCTGATTACAGGTCATTGTTTTCATTGTTTTTCCAAAGTTAACGTTGTTCGGGAGTCGCACTTGCCACCTTACCTTACCGGCCCTCCCGAAAGTTTCAACAAAAAAGTCATTTCTTCGAGAAAGGAGCTCAACTTAGTCTCTAATAAAGACCCCGCCAATCAGCGTATTAGTGGCGAAAATGCCGGATGCCGGTAAACACCATCGCAATACCATGCTCGTCAGCCGCTTCAATTGCTTCATTGTCACGCATTGATCCACCCGGCTGAATAATGGCACTAACGCCCATTTCTGCTGCCTGATCTACGGTATCGCGAAACGGGAAAAATGCATCCGACGCGACGACAGATCCTTTCACTTCAAGCCCGGCATCCTGCGCCTTTATCGCAGCAATTTTAGCCGAATAAAC
>JALZUX010000178.1 GCA_023301405.1 Granulosicoccaceae bacterium
ATAACCACCGGGCTACATCACCAGATAAGACTATCCGCCAAATTGAACCAACACTAAACCAAGCACAGCCGACACCAGTAATATTCTGGTAATTCCCCAGTGAAATACAAACGCCAACACGGCACAGACTACCGTCAACAAGACAACCAGCACATTCAAGCTTGACGCATCAGGCAACCAGACTTTTAAGACGCCCATCTGAAGATATTGCACTGAATCAAAAAAAACATGTAAGCCGAACCACAATGACAGATTTAGAATAACCCCCACCACTGCTGCCGTAATTGCCGATAGCGCACCTTTCAGTCGTGGTTGAGCAGTGATCCATTCAATATAGGGGGCACCGGTAAATATCCATAAAAAGCACGGTACAAACGTCACCCACAACGTTATAGCAGCACCTGCAAGACCCAGTAATAAACCGCCTTCACGAAACGCTGCGATAAAACCAACGAACTCGGTCACTAGAATCAGCGGGCCCGGTGTAGTTTCAGCCAGACCAAGACCGTCCATCATTTCGCCAGTCGTCAGCCAACCAAACTGGTTGACAACATCTTGCGCAAGGTAGGCAAGCACTGCGTAGGCACCACCAAACGTAACAACCGCCAGCGTGGAAAAAAAGCGGCCAAGTTCAACCAGAATACTATCCGGTGCTGTCAGATAGACCGCCACTAATGGCACCCACCAGACAAGTAACCAGATCGCAATGGTGAATAGTGTGCCTGGTATCAGTCGCCTTATATTTTGCGGGGCTTTATCAATTGCGTTTGAAGTTTTCGCCATAAAATAGCCGAAAGCAGCCGCAATCAGAATAATCAACGGATAAGGCAGATTAAAAAAGAAAATTCCAATAAACGCTGCGGCGGCAATTAGCCAGTGCGCGCGTGTCGTGAGCGCTTTTCTAGCAACACGAATCAACGCCTCTATGACCACCACGATTACAGCGGCCTTTATACCCAGAAACAACGCGCCCAACAAAGGCAAGTTTCCGTACATCGAGTAAATTGCCGCTAACGCAAGAATGACAATTGCTCCCGGTACAACAAACAACAATCCAGCAGCCAGACCTCCGATAACACCATGCATACGCCAACCCGCATAGGTAGCCAACTGCATCGCCTCGGGTCCCGGTAGCAACATGCAGAAGCTCAGGGCATTTAAGTATTCTTTTTCACTTAACCATTTTTTTTCATCGACAACCAATCGATGCATCAATGATATTTGCGCTGCAGGCCCACCAAAAGACAGCACGCCAACTTTTGCCCACACCATTACCGCCTGCCATAGCGAGGGAGCAGCACTGCCTGAAGTCTCTTTTTGCATTATTACTTTCCCGGGGGCTTACTTGCAGAACTGCTAACCGCGGGCCAGTCATGTGCCTCGTCCATTGCATCGTGTGCCCGACAGTACAGGGAATCATAGACCACCATTCCTGCTTTGAGCTGAGCAAGGCATGATTAACCGCGTCATCACATTGCCCGACACTACGGTATTGCATACATGATCAGCCGCCAGCGCTAGGGAACCCGAACCACTACGTCTTCTGCAAGCCCTTCAACAATTTCTATTTGAATACCGTCAGATAACCCTGTGGTTACCGCTTTTCGATTAAACTGAACTTCACCTAACTCTGAATCAGACTGCTCCAATACAAACACACCATCATCCGTAAAGAGTAAGGCCCGTTCATCAAGTATTAATATATCATCGCGTCTATCCAATACAATGTCGGCATTGGCGCTGTACCCTGCTCTGACAGTAACATCATTGCTGCCAGTTAACGCGGCACGAATTTCAAATTGTACGGTACCCTCCGTCTTACTGCCTTTAGGTGAGATAAACTCCAGCACACCGTCAAAGGTCTGATCTTCAATAGCACCAATGCTGATCTGCAATGCCATGCCCTCTCTGATGCGCCCAACCTCTGATTCATCAACGGTACCAATGAAGACCATGTCGGTCATGTCTGCAATTGATGAAATCGTGGTGCCCTCATTGAAGTTATTGGTTTCAGTGACTGATTCACCTTCTTTCACCGGCACGTCAAGCACGGTACCTGCTACGGTCGAGCGAATTTCGTTTGACACTGATCCTGCTTCACCATTGCCACCATCCCGGATCAGAGACAAATTGCTATCAGCACCTTGCAGCTCTTCGCGCTTGATTTGATATTCGTATTGATACCTGTCGTATTCGTCTTTTGAAATAAGTTTTTCACCAAGCAACTGACCCCTGCGATCACGTTCGAGCTTTGCGTTATCAGCGCTTATGCGTGCTGTTTCGAAACGCGCCTGCGCAGAATTAAGAGTCACAGCATCTGGAACAACAGTAATTTTGGCAATAAGCTGCCCGCGTTCTACGATCTCTCCGGGCACCACGTGCAGTTTTTCCAGCAGACCGGATACCCGCGACTTAATGATGACCTCACGACGCGGCACAATGGCCCCCGATGCAACTGCTTTTTTAATGATAGAGCCACGATTCACGGTTTCAGTGGTGAATTGTTCTGGCTCTTGCTGATTACGCACAACCAGAAAATACAAGCTGCCCGCCAACAGCGCGATCATCAGCAATACAAAGATCAGTTTGAATATTTTTTTTATCATAGCCTACTACTTTAGGAATTTTGCCTGACGTCGCAACACAACGCTTGTTGTTTTGTATCTATTCAGCTCGATTTTCTGAATCATACCTCGTTACCCTGTGGGCATAGGCTCAGGTGCCTGCTCAGAGTGCGCCTGTCGTGCCCGGTGAATCAATGATGGGGGTAGGAGTTGACGCGCAACATACACGGGTATTTGAGCACCACCAACACCGCCCACGGACGCGACAGGTGCGCGCTGAATAGTAACGTTGTTTTCACTCATTTCTAAGTGCTTCTACCGGGCTGATCTGCATTGCATGGCGCGCCGGTATGAGTGTAGCCAACAATGATGCACACGCCAACGCAGCAATGGCTGCCAACACCACTTTCAAATCAATTGTCGGTGTACTGAAAAGCACTTCGGCATCAGCATTTGATGTAATCGATTGAGTCAATAGATCGGCCACATACAAACCCAAAAGCCCGAATATCAAACCCAGTAAACCGGCAACTCCAACTAACGTAGCCGTTTCAAAAAGAATCATTTTTAATACCGCTGCCGGCGTTGCTCCAATCGACTTGCGGATACCAAATTCACGCCGCCGCTCTCGAATAGCAATAAGCATAATATTGCTTACACCCAACACACCGGCCAACA
>JALZUX010000179.1 GCA_023301405.1 Granulosicoccaceae bacterium
CCAAGTGAGCCTCTATTTTGGCCACCTACCCACACCACCCACTCGCCGAAAAGAGCCCATCAATAATAAAAGCCCTCCCAAGCCGGGCAACCATATCGCGCCAGACCCACCTACGACTGAATTATCAACAGATAAAGACAGCAGCGAATCAGCCGCTGCCCAATCGAGCATCGCATCAATTGAGCGAGCCGTCGCTGCAGCACTGACAGGTGAGCCAGCCAGACAGAGATCATCAGTGATGCACAAATCCAGTGTGTGCTCACCCTCTGAAATCAGATGCAATTCACTGCCACGCTCGTCGCACTGAACCTGACGGCTTACCGTGCTGGTATTGAGTTCAAGTGCAGCGGGACCGGAATCAACATCTCCCGACAAGCCATTACACAGCCTTACCGATTGACGGAAAGGCAATAAACTATCTGATTCACCGTGCAACATAAAAACCGGCGGAAAGGCATTTGGCTGGAGAGCAACAATCGACGGATAACTGTTATCCCGAATCAATGGGCTATTAATATCTAGGCTTTGTAGAGAATCTGATGAAGTGACCGCAGCAACAATCCGCTGCCCTTGGTCGCCAGTGTATTCACCAGCCTGTACTTGCGAAATAAAATCACCAAAGTCGGTGGGTGCGTAGAAGAGAATCGCGCGTTCAATTTCCTGTGCACGCCGCACCGCTAAAGACAACGCCAAATGACCTCCGGCAGACTGCCCAAACACTACCGGCTTGCCGCTAACACCAAAATCACCAGCATTAGCTGTTACCCAGTCCAACGCGTCGTTGATGTCTTCAAGGATATCGTTGAGTGATGCGTTATGGCATTCAGCTGTGCCATCTTTGTCGCCCACCAAACGATAAAACGGCGCAAATACCACGAAGCCCGCATCGACGAAATGTGTCGCCATGTTTTCAACGCCCAGAAAACCACTACCACGGCGCTGCCAACTGCCACCATGCAATGCGATAAGCGGTTTTCGATTGGCGGGGTCTGGCTGGTCGGCATAAACTCGCATTTCTAACTGGCATTCACCGGTTGGAGCGAAAACCGTTTTATAATTCTGGCGCTGCACGTAGGGTTGCCGCTTACCCTGTAGGCTGACTGCCCCTATATCAAAACGAGAGCCCGGAGATAAAGTCCAACGATTGAGTTCCTGAGGCTTCGACATCGGATTCCCTAACCGCAATGGATCAAGCGCGACCTGACAAAAATCGGCAACAGGTGTATTGAAAAAATCAAACGGCAACTGGCAATTAGCGTCACTAAAATTCATGCCTTGCTCAACGGGCCGCTCCACAGCAATACATGCTCCACCCTCTAGAAGGTACACCGGCGCTAACGGAAGAGAGGTTTCAAGCACAGCACCTAATTGGCATTCGGCAGCGTTACTGGCAATTTCTGTCAATGCCTCTGAATCGTTGGCTATAAGTGCCGCGAGTATTTCCAGGCGACGCGATTGCAAATAAGTAGCGGTTAGTGGAAACCTGGCTTGCGGTGTCAGCAATTCATATAAGGCTGAAATCTGCTCGTCATCAGCAGCAGGTAACTTGATATCGATAAAACCCTCAGCATCAAGACTGCTTGACTCATCGCTCAGTGAATCTTGCAACTGCTCATCAATTCGTGCCTGTAAGCCTGCTATCTCATCTAGGATTCGATCTGCACCCAACACCTGATCTACTTCGTCCTCAATAAAATCTTCCAGGAAACTACGCAGCACAGTATCGTCGACAGAGACATCAATTTCAGACTCACGAAGTTCGCCATCAATGTTAATTTTCGGCCGGATCCGCAAGGTATCCCCGGTTACCCACACCGGATTTAGCTCAACAGACAGCGTTAACGCTAATCGCAGCGGACCATTGGCAGTGACGTCGAAGCTGTCCCGTGCCACTTCAACACAGCTACCTAGCCGGAAGCCAAAAACCTGCCGCGCACGACCCGTAGAGTTGATGGTGGCATTTAAATCAAGAGAAAATCTCAGCGGGTCGAACAGTGAGTCAAACATAAATTCGATCGAGGTGTCGCCAGCCAAACTGATATCTGTTTGAAGCTGCAGGATACGGGTACTGTTGCAACCACCTTCGACAAGTTGATCGACTATCGTCTCCTGGTAGAGCACCTCACCAGCAACAAACTGAAGGTCTGCCTGCTGCAGCCGCTGCTGAATCTTGCTTAGCAGCAGCCGCTGGATGGCATCAGGTTCATCGTCGACAGACTCAATCGCCTGATCAAGTTCAGACAAACTGACGTTTATCGTCGCTGCTATTGAGGGCTGGAATGGCCGGAATGCCAGCAATATTAAAAGTAAAGCGATGCTAGAGAAACGGATAAGATTGTCTCCGGATGTCATAAAAACGGTAGATTATCTCATCGTGGACTGTCACACACCGCAAAAGTTTACTACCGCCACCACACGATCTTGATTACTCTGTCTCGGTGACATTTATCCCCAACACGACCAAATTGCAGTTTTTAAAATTCACACAGCCTATTTTGTTATAGTGTTCGTAGCGAGCAGCGCCACAGAAAAAAGCTGCCGCGGGACACTCGGCCCCCAGCCTGACTCTGCAAGTAGTACTGCAAAGTGACGTATACCGCATTCTCCTATACAGGCTGGTTGCGGTTAAAACCACTTTAGGGTAGCGTGCGTCCCCCCTACCCCTCCAGTTCATCGGCGATACGCCGCGGTGCGAACCATCTCGTGACTAAAGAAACCATTAGTGCTTTCGATCAGCTTGCGCTGAGCCAGCCCATTCTCAAGGCCCTTGATGCCGTCGGTTATGAAAAACCGTCGCCAATTCAGGCCAGGACCATCCCGGTACTTCTGGAGGGCAAAGATATTGTTGGCCAGGCACAAACCGGCACCGGCAAAACGGCGGCTTTCGCGCTGCCCGCATTATCGAACCTGGATTTAAAGGTAAGGAACCCTCAAATCCTGGTGCTAACACCTACCCGTGAACTTGCTATTCAAGTAGCAGAAGCGTTTGGCAAATACGCCACCAACTTGAAGGGCTTCCACGTGCTGCCGGTTTACGGTGGTCAGGATTACCGGGTTCAGACTCGCGCTCTCGAACGTGGCGTACACGTCGTGGTTGGCACTGCCGGCCGAATAATGGATCACATACGCCGCGGCACTTTGAAGCTTGACTCAATGACTCAGCTTATTCTTGATGAAGCAGACGAAATGCTGCGCATGGGTTTCATCGATGATGTCGAATGGATTCTTGAAAAAACTCCTGCTGAACGACAGATCGCTTTGTTCTCGGCGACTATGCCAGCCCAAATCAGACGCATTGCCACCAAATACCTGAATAACCCCGAACACATTACCGTTGAGGTCAAAACCTCGACCGCCGAAACAATCAGGCAACGCTATTGGCCCGTCAGTGGTCACAACAAGCTAGATGCACTCACACGAATTCTAGAAGCCGAAGAGTTCGACGGCATGCTGATTTTTGTTCGCACCAAAATGGCCACCACCGAGCTATCCGAAAAGCTAGAAGCCCGTGGCTACGCATGCGCTCCACTGAACGGTGATATCCAACAAAAGATTCGGGAACGCACCGTTAATCAGCTGAAAAAGCGCAAGCTTGATATCATTGTTGCCACCGATGTAGCCGCACGCGGACTTGACGTCGAAAGAATAAGCCACGTACTAAACTACGATATCCCCTACGACACCGAAGCCTATGTTCATCGTATTGGCAGAACCGGCCGCGCAGGAAGAAGCGGTGATGCGATCATGTTTGTCGCACCACGCGAGAAGCGCATGCTGCAATCCATTGAGCGTGCGACGAGCCAGCGTGTAGAGCTGATGGAAATCCCTTCCAGCGAAAAGATCAATCAAGGCCGCATAGCCAAATTTAACCAACGTATTAGTGAAACGCTGGCTGCGGACGATCTGCATTTCTATACTAAACTAATATCAGATTACATCAGTGAGTCTGACGCTGAGCCCGAAAAAGTCGCTGCGGCACTTGCCTACCTTCTGCAAGGCGACACGCCATTTTTGTACCCGACTCAATCCTCTAGCCGAAAAGACAAAAAACGTAAGGAAAGAGTCGATACACACCCGACCCGTGAAGCACGATTGGATGATCGCAGCAGCAAACCCGCAAGCCCCGCTGCAGCCCGGCCTTCCGTGGCCAACGCCGATATCGCCAAAGACACCAGAGCCCCTAACAGAAAAACTAAAGAGGCTCCACCGTCAAGAGAAAGAACACTTAAAGAGAAGGAAGCAGGCGTTTCAGCACCGGTCGCGGCGGCGGCACCACGCAAGCCTAAAGAAACCAAACCCGAAATGCCCGGTATGGAACGCTTTCGACTTGAAGTCGGTAAAGACCACGGCGTAGAGGTGGCCAATATTGTTGGAGCTATTGCCAATGAAGCCGGTATCGACAGTCAGTACATTGGAAGCGTTAGAATAAAAGAAGACCACAGCTTTATACATTTGCCGGAAGGTATGCCTAAAGCGATTTTCAAAGACCTGAAGAAAGTCTGGGTGTGCGGACAAAAATTGCAAATAAGCAAAGTTATCGATCCCAACGCACCGGTCGAAGCAAAGCCTGAACGAAAGCCTCGCTCAGAAGGTGGGTCTAATAGTAAGCCCCATACAAAAAATACCAAACTAAAATCCGAT